>CALVFC010000010.1 GCA_944326735.1 uncultured Limosilactobacillus sp.
ACCTTCTTTAGTACTCCCATGTTCAGAACAGCGTAGTAATCAATCGGTACATTCAGTAATTCGGAAACCTGTTTAACGGTTTGCTTGGGGCCACCCAGAGAATATGCCGCATTGAGCTTGACGTAATCTGGACCATCCTTAGTGTTTACCCGTACCAGGGTATCACGAGGAATACTAGTCATTGTAATACGCTTAGTCTTGGGATTGATGGTGAAGAGCTCAAGTGAGTCGGTGTTTCCACCAGTATTTCCCCGGTTAAGGGCCCCAACATCGGTCCCCATTGCAAGAACAGAGACGGGCTCACCTTTTTGCAGCTTCTTACTAATTTGCCCATTACCATTACCAAAAATATTGGATGCAGCGGAGTGAATCTTGTGGTATTCATAGCCCCCACCGATTAGGAGCAGGATTACGATTGCCCAAATGATATTTTTAACCCACCGTGGTGTGCGGTAGTGGTGCACTTCCAGTTCTGGTGGGGTAATTGATGGCTTTTTTTCAGGACGTTGCTTTCGTGGCCGTTTGTGCCAACCAAACTTTGATGAAGAAGATGGCTTCTCACTGGCTTCATCTTCTTGAACCTTAGCTTGAATTCGTTCTTCTAGTTTTCGTCGATATTCTTCGCGTGATTCGTGATTATCATTCATAAGACAATACCTCAATCGAAAATTCTAACTTTATAAATATACTATAACGAACAGTTGAGTTTCAATTTTTTGTGTTAACCTTAAAACTTATATTACTTTTGACAATATAACATTATACACCAGACAATTAAATATCATCTAACTGTAATCACATTAATTGATATTATATAGTACAATATAAGAATAATAATATTTAATGGGAGGAAATTTTTTAATGCAAAGAAGTGCTCAGTTATTAGCATTAGCCGTAATGACAACTGCTTTAGGGATCATGGTTAGTGACTATAACGTCAAAGCCGACACGACTGAACCGACAACGCAAACCGCTCAGGCAACTACTAATACAAACCAATCATATAATTTGTATTCAAATCAGCTTGCAGCCGTTCATAGCGATGTTCGCTACGGAGAACAAGCGGTTTATTTACCTGCGGGATTCACTTTACAAAATATCACAAATGTTGACGATGCTGCGTCTGCTCAAGCACTACAGGACCAAGTAAAAAAGCCCGGTTTAGAAAATAATAATTATCAATCCAACGCACAAGCTGCTCAGGAACAAATTGAAATCACTAATCTGACAGATAATCAGGTTAAACAAATGAATCAATATGCCTTAGACTTGGTGAACCAAGTTCGTTATGAATTGGGGGTTGAACCGTTTGGCCAAAACCAAGGAACCATTAATGCTGTTAAGGGGATGGCTCTCCAATATCAGGACAAGAATGAATCACTATTAAATGGTAGTTGGCACGATGCCAGCATTTTACAAAACCACAGTGAAAATATTTCCTCTTTCCAGATCTATGATGACCATATTGCTGGATTAGGATTCAAATCTTTTGCGGCAGCCAAGGGAATTGATTTTGAAGATGATCATAGTGTGCCTCTTTTCAGTGTGGAGACGATGGATGATCTTCGGGCAATGATTTACTATGGCGTGATGGGAATGCTTTTCTATGATGCTCATGATACTTTCGGCCATGCCAAAAATTTCTTGACTTATTACCAACCAGTTAAAGATATGGGAGTTTATCCTTCTATTGTGGCTCAAACTAACCATAGTGGCCGTTATTCTAATGGTCAACAGTTCGATTTTCAGGTTGCTGACGTTGATATGCACTTTATTTGGGCAGATCAAGATACTAACAGTCATTGGCAGTACAATGGTGGAAAATGGTCATACATCTTTGTGACAAAAGCCGATAACGGAAATGGCCAAGAGACAACTAATCAAGCAATTGCTACAGGCATTCAACACATTAATGGCAGTACATATTACTTCAACAATAGTGGTGTAATGCAGACAGGCTGGCAATTTGTGAATAATCATTGGTATTATTTCGAAGGTAGTGGAGCTGCAGCAACGGGCTGGCAGTGGATTAATGGTCACTGGTACTTCTTTAATAATGCCGGTGTTGCTGATACTAGTTGGGGCCACGTCAATCAACGGTGGTACTATTTTGACCCAATTAATGCGTGGGCAAATTATGGTTGGCAATACCTTTCTGGCGTCTGGTATTATTTTGACCCAACAAATGCATGGATGCAGACGGGTTGGCAATTCATTAATCACCATTGGTATTACTTCGCTACTGATTCCGGAAAAATGATGACTGGAATTGTACCCATTAATAACGATTGGTATTACTTAGATAATAATGGTGCAATGCAAACTGGCTGGTGGAATATCAATGGTCACTGGTATCTTTTTAATTCAGATGGGAGTGGCGTAAAGAACTGGTATCGGTCCGCTGCTGGTAACTGGTATTTCTTTAACCAGTATGGGTATGCACAGACTGGCTGGTATCAATCAGCTGCCGGTAATTGGTATTACTTTGATCCAGCTAATGCTTGGGCACATACTGGTTGGTTCTGGAGTGGATACAGATGGTATTACTTTGACACGGTTAACGTCTGGGCTTTGAAAGGCTTCCAATACATTAATGGTAGTTGGTACTATTTTGATCCAACAAATGCTTGGATGGATTACGGATGGCAACAAGTTGCTGGTCACTGGTATTACTTTGACCAAAGTGGCCGCATGCTTTCTGGATTGACCCAAATTAACGGTCGCACATATTATTTGAATCCCTATCATGATGGATCGTTTGGAGCAATGATGACTGGTCAACAGAATGTTAATGGACGAACACTAGTATTCGATTTGAACAATGGTTGGCTAATATAATTAAATATCACAAAAAGATGACAACAGTTTTACAATTCGATGCGAAATGGGTGAATCTGTTGTCATCTTTTATTAACTCTCATATACTAGGAGACGTTGTAACATTATTTAGATGATGTACTTATTTGAGGAGGAGTACAAATTGGTTCACCGGAATTTTGCAAAATTTAATCAAATTAAAAAAGGCCTCTTAACGACGACTGCGGTCTTGTCAGGAGCTCTTTTGTTTGGTGTTCATTCCGCACATGCTGATGAACTAAGTAGCAGTACTACTAATTCAGCCAACATTAGTACGAATAATGCTAACACTATCCCTGAAAATATTAATGGATATGTTAAGCAGGGCCTTGTTAACTCTGCTTGGGAAAACAGCAATGGTCATCTGTTGAATGGTTGGCAAACAGTTGGCAGTGATTGGTACCACTTTAGCAATGGAACACCATCAACTGGCTGGCAAGCAATCGACAACAACTGGTACTACATGAATCAAAATAGTGCCAAAATGGAAGTCGGCTTACAAAAAATTAATAATCAAACTTACCACTTAAATGAACAACATGATGGTACTTATGGCGCTATGAAGACCGGTTGGCAGTACTTGAATAATCACTGGTACTACTTTCAAAACAATGGTGCCGCCCAAACAGGCTGGGCAGACATCAATAACGCTAAATATTATTTAGATCCTAATACTGCACAGATGGCTACTGGAGACACAGAAATTTCCGGATTGCATTATTACTTTGATCCTTCTTCTGGTCATCAGATTAAGGGGATGGTATTTGATAATGCTAGTGGCAAACTGTCCTACTATGATGATCAAAGTGGTATCCGTAAAGAAGTGTACAATGGCCAGGCAAGCAGTATTTCTGATTGGGCTGGTCAGCACCAGACTAATGAGTTAAAGGAAGGCTTGAATGTAATCAATGGTCAAGAGTACTACTATGACTCTAGTGCCAAACGCTTTGTTTCAAATGAATGGAAAAAAGTTAATAATAAGTGGTACTACTTTGGCCAGAATGCGCAAGCAACTAAGGGTTGGTATAAATCTGCTGCAGGCAACTGGTATTACTTTACCGATGATGGTTCAGCGCAAACTGGTTGGTATCAATCACCATTGTCAAATTTCTGGTACTACTTTGATCCTACTAATGCCTGGGCACAAACAGGCTGGTTCTGGAGCGGGTATAACTGGTATTACTTCGATTACACCAATGCTTGGGCACAAACAGGCTGGTTCTGGAGTGGTTACAATTGGTACTATTTTGACTCAACCAATGCTTGGGCAGATACTGGTTGGCAGTATATTAATAATAATTGGTATTACTTCGACAAGACTAACTCTTGGGCTGATACTGGCTGGCAATTAATTGATGGTGCATGGTACTACTTCAAGAGTTCATGTGCAATGGCTGCAAATGAAGCATTTACTGACGGCTCAAAATCATACGAAGCTGATGGTAATGGACATACTCATGAAATCAGTGGACACGCCGCATTCCTTGCAAGCATTAAACAAGCTGCATTGGATGGTTGGCGTACCTATGGAGTGCTTCCTTCCGTAACAGCCGCTCAAGCTATTTTAGAAAGTGCTTGGGGTCAATCCCGGTTAGCAACTGCTGGTCATAACCTGTTCGGTATTAAGGGCAGCTACAATGGTCAATCCATCACAATGCGGACTGCTGAATATGGTGGTGGCGGTTATTACTACATTAATGCTGCCTTCCGGCGTTACCCAAGTAACTACGAAAGTGTTGTCGATCATGGTCGTTTCTTATCAGTAAACTCTCGTTATCATAATCTATTGTGGGATCGTAATTACCGTAGTGTTACTGCTAAATTGCAGGCTGATGGTTATGCAACTGCACCGACCTACGCTGCTAGTTTGAATAATGTGATTGCCGCTAATGGCTTAGCAGCATGGGACTCAGAAATTTAACTAATATTTCAGAACGAACACTTTATGGTGCTCGTTCTTTTTTGTTAGAGAAGCTTCGGATAGAAAGAAAATTATATGTTTAGTACGAATCGGTCAACAATCTATGGTATATAGCACTGTATTAATTACATTGTTTATTATTATGATTTGAACTAAAATAAACACGTAGTTTCACTTTTTATTAGGAGGAGACATTATTATGAATAATAAGGTTGCAAAATGGACTTTACTGGCAGCAATGACTGCTTCTATGGGAATCCTCGCTACCACTAACAATGCTAAGGCGGACAGTGTTCCTCAGCAGTCCGTAACTCAACAAGCGATCAATTCATCTAGAATTTCAGCAGCGGATGTTTATGCAGCTACTGCTACTACTAGTCAAGCACATGCTAGTTCTTATATGAGTCAAACTGTTAATATTCCTAGTGGTTATAATCTAAACACATTGCGTAATATTAACAACCAAAGTAGTGCTTATCAGTTTCAAAACAATACCGCTATTACCGGTATGAATATTAATAATTACAAGTCTGATTCAACAGCAGCGCAAGAAAAAGTTGATTTAAACAACTTGACCGATTCTCAAGTTAATGAGATGAATAATTTTGCTGTTGGCTTGGTAAACCAAGTCCGTTCTCAATTTGGTGAAAGTGGCTTTAATACTAATACCAATACGTTAGCTACTGTTCGTGGTATGGCAACTCAATATCAGAATAATGGGGAATCGTTATTGAGTAATGGTGGTCATGATCAAAGTATCCTGCAGGGAGCATCTGAAAATATCAGCGCCTTTGCTTTATATGATGACAATATTGCCAACTTGGGGTACGAACATTTTGCTAATGTTCGTGGTAAGGAGTTAACTGACTTTAGTAATATTCCATTGATTACTGTAACTAACATGGATGACCTCCAGGCAATGATTTACTACGGTGTCATGGAGATGCTCTTTAACGATGCAGCTAATAATTTTGGCCATGCTAAAAACTTTCTGACTAACAATGTTGGTAGTCAAATGGCCGTATATCCTTCTATTACGTATGCCACTGCTAATGGTAGCAGCATGGATGCTTCTGGTAAGGTGATTGGTAGTTTTAACTTTAAAGTTCAACGTGTTGATATGCACTTTATTTGGCCTAAAGCCAACCAAATTCCAGCAACTGTCAGTCAATGGCATAAGAATAGTGACGGCACCTGGTCGCTACTTTCCAATGGTCAGCGCCAAACCGGTTGGCAAAATGTTGGCGGAACTTGGTACTACATGAACAACAATGGAATCATGGAAACTGGGTTGCAATCTGGTATTAACGGTCAAACCTACTACTTTAACAATAGTGGAGCAATGCAAACTGGTTGGCAGGATATTAACAACAGTTGGTACTACTTCTACGGTAGTGGTAACGCTGCTACTGGATGGTTCCAGTCTGGCGCAGGCTATTGGTATTACTTCAGTAACAATGGTGCGGCTTTGACTGGGATGCAAGCAATTAATGGCCATCATTATTACTTTGACACAACCAATGCTTGGGCATTAACAGGTTGGCAAAAGATCAATAATAACTGGTATTACTTCGACCCAACAAACGCATGGGCAGACACCGGTTGGTTCCAAACCGGTGCCGGTAATTGGTATTACTTCAGTAACAATGGTGCGGCTTTGACTGGGATGCAAACAATCAATGGCCATCATTATTACTTTGACGCAACCAATGCTTGGGCATTAACAGGTTGGCAAAAGATCAATAATAGCTGGTACTACTTTGATCCAACAAACGCATGGGCAGACACCGGTTGGTTCCAAACCGGTGCCGGTAACTGGTACTACTTTGGTAACACCGGTGCTGCTGATACAGGTTGGCAAACGATTAATGGTCACCGGTATTACTTTGACCCAACGAACGCATGGGCAGTTCGTGGTTGGCAAAAACTTGATGGCAATTGGTATTACTTTGACCAGTTAAATACCTGGGCTGATACTGGTTGGCAATGGCTTGGCCACTGGTTCTACTTCGATAGTCAAGGAAAGATGAAGACTGGTAAACATGTTCTGATTGATAATAAGTACAGTAGCTTTGATGCTAATGGTTACTGGTTAGGGTATGACCAACAATAAAATTAATAAAAGCTCTCCTGAAAACGGAGAGCTTTTTTGGTAATATTGAAGAAGCACTTGTTAAGGAAGTTAATCATGAATAAACAAAAGTATTACCACTGGCTTTTTTGGCCCAGTGTCTTGTTAGTTATTGCAACGCTGATCTTTGTTTGTACGAAGATCCAGTTTGTTTTCAAACCTTTTCTGACTTTTATCTCGGTCGTCTTCGTACCGCTAATTATTTCGGGATTCCTGTACTATATGCTGAACCCGATCTTGAAGTTACTGATGAAGGTCAAAGTTGGTCGGTTTAAGATGAAAAAGGGCATTGCAAGTCTCTTAATCGTCGCCGTAATGATCCTGGTCGTTTTGTGGGGCATTGCCTCCCTGATTCCACCCGTCGTTAAAGAAATTACCCAGCTAGTTAATCATCTTCCCCAAACAGTCAGCGGGTTGCAGGGCCTACTGAATGACACCATTAAGCATTCACCATTAAAGCACGTTGATATGAACACCTACTACAAGCAGTTCGATCATCAACTGGCTGCCTATGCACAAAAGATCCTAAAGGGCTTGAGTGGCCGGGTTGGCGACATTATTGGGGTAGTGACAAACGTGACGGTGGTAACAATCACTGTTCCGGTGATGTTGTTCTATATGTTAAAGGACGGCTCCAAGTTAGCGCCTAGCATTCAAAAGTGGTTGTCACCACACCATGCTAAGGAAGTTAATGACCTGCTCGGTAAGATGAATGATACCCTGTCTTCTTACATTGCTGGTCAAGTAATTGAATGTCTCTTTGTTGGTGTCTTCACTTCAATTGGCTACTTGATCATTGGCGAACCACTGGCGTTAGTCCTAGGGATCGCGGCTGGTTTGTGTAACCTGATTCCATATGTGGGACCATATATTGGAATTGCTCCAGCACTTTTCGTTGCCTTAACCATGGCTCCCGAAAAGTTAATCTGGGTAATCGTAGTTGTTATCATTGTCCAACAGATCGATGGTAATATTGTGTATCCCAACATCATTGGCCGGAGTTTGAAGATTCACCCGTTGACCATTATTTGCCTGTTGTTAGCGGCTGGTCACATTGCCGGTGTCGGCGGGATGATCCTCTGCATTCCGTTCTATGCGGTAGTTAAGACTGTGGTTGAATATATGTTTGATATCTATCGGATTGAGCATCCGGTGGAGGAGAAATAGTAATGAGAAGATCTGGTAATCGTGACTGATTATCAGATTTTTTCATTTTAAACTTGCAAAATATTAGTTCATCCTATATAGTTAGTTACGTAAGTAATTAACCAAGTAAGTAACTACCTAGGAGGTGATCTTTTGCAATTTCACTTTGATGAATCGTCGCCTTTGTATCAGCAAATTGCCAGTCAGTTGGAAGAGATGATTTTCACTGGTGGCTTTGACGAAGGGGACCAGGTGCCATCCACGACACAATTGTCACAGCAATTGCATATTAATCCGGCCACGGTGCTCAAGGGGATGAACCAGCTCGTTGACAAGGGATTAATTGAAAAAAGACGGGGGCTCGGCATGTTTGTAATGAATGGTGCTCAGCAAAAGATTATGGAACAACGAAAAGAAGACTTTTACAACGATTATGTAAAGACATTACTATCAGAAGCCCACAAGTTGGGGATTACTAAGCAACACTTACAAGATTTGATTGAGCGAGGGGAGCAAGATGGAACAATTAACGATTAACAAGTTAACCAAGAAATATGGTCATAAGGTTATTTTGGATAACCTGTCATTCCAATTGGCACCAGCGAAAATTTATGGCTTGCTTGGTCGAAACGGTGCCGGTAAATCGACCTTATTAAATATCATTACCAACCGGATTTTCCCCACGAGTGGTGAAGTCAAGATTGGTGATCACAACATTAATAATGATGATGACCAGCTCGGTAAGATTTACCTGATGAGTGAAGTTGATATGTATACTAAGCGGACGACCATCAAACGCATGATGGAGCTCGCAGACGAGGCATACGAAAACTTTGACTTTAAGAACGCTGAACGGTTATTAACGGGATTTGACTTAGATCAGAAGGAAATCTTTGCTAACTTGTCCACTGGTCAGCGCACAGCAGCCAAGCTGGTAGTTGCCTTGAATGTCAACGCTGACTATATCCTGCTGGATGAACCGGTACTAGGACTGGATGCTAACCACCGGGAATTGTTCTACAAAGAACTAATTAAGACTTTCCAGAATAAGCCCCGGACCTTTGTCTTATCCACCCACTTAATTGAAGAGATCCAACAGTTAGTGGAACACGTCATTATCATTAACGACCACAAGATCATTGAAGATGCTGATGTGGAAAGCTTGTTGAACAAAGCCTATGCTATTTCTGGCCCTGCGGACGACGTCGATGCTTACACGAATGGTTTGAATGTTCTCGATACCGAAACAATGGGGAACATTAAGACCGCTTATGTACTGGACAAATTAAATGACCAACGAGTAATTCCTGACCGGGTCAAGATTGATCATTATGACTTACAACACTTATTCATTTACTTAACTAACGGAGGTGAACAACATGATTAGTCAAAAGCAACAAATGGTGGTTACAAACGTCTTTCGTCGCTTGGAGATGGCCCTTTTAATTGCCGCTGCCTGGATTGTCGGCTTTGAATTATTAACATATATTTTGGGCTTAATGATCAATCATAATTGGCTGTCATTCCTTGTTAGTTTGAAGGCCATTCCAGGGACCGTCACCGGAATATTGTTATGGATCGTGCCATTCTATTTCTTGATTACACCATACGCTGATTTCAAATGGACCATTCAAAACGGTATTTCACGTAAGACGATGTGGCGCGGACGCTTTTTATCATTAGTACTTTCCGTGATTGTGGCTTATGCTGTTCAGTCCTTATGTTCATTGATTGATCATCCCCTCGGCAACTGGATCGATATCTGGATGAGTCTCCTGGTTTACTTCACCGCAGTGATTACCATGCAGGCAATCGGGAACGGTTTTGCTTTGCTTAACCGGAAGTGGAAATGGATTGTTGGAATTGGCTTACCAATTATTGCCTTTATCTTGATTGGCCTCTTCCTTTCATGGTTATCAATGGTTGATCAAACGGCCGTGTACCATAACAGCCAATTTATCTTACGCGGATTAAGTTCTTTGAACATTACAGTGCTGTTTTGGATTTCTTGGGTCGTTTACTTGTTAGTCATGATATGGTTAACGAAGATCTTCAACGATAAAATTCAATTACGTCGGGATTAACCGTTGGACCTAGAGCTGACTTTTGTGGAAAATTAAACGCAAAGTACTCATTTCATGTTATAGTTAGTTAGTATATTGCTAATTATGAAAGATAGTATGGTGGGTTAATTTATGAATGTCAGAAATGTCTTGATTATTATTGGGATTATTGCAGTTGTTCTGTTAATTGTGCAGTATATTGCTCAGGTTCGTCGTATTAAAGCAGGAGATAACTACGTAAGTGGTGGTCGTGCCTTCCTAAACTGGTTGCTTTTATTTGTCATTATCGGCAGTTTTGGGGGATCAGTTTATGCTAATCATCGGGCAAAGAGTGAACAACAAGCGGTTCCTACTAATGTTGCCTCATCATCTTCTGAAGAAAATGATCAACTATATGTTAACTTTGATAAGGCTAAAGCACGTTTAAATGATAATGGTGTTGCGCCAATGAAGATGATTGTTTCGCCTGGTACCAAGGTGAAAATTGTTGGGCACCGTACTGGAAAGGTTTATAAGACCTTCAGAACGGCTAAGGGTGACGACCCGGTTACTATTAAGTATAAGTTTGAATTTGCTGCTAAGTACGATATTATTGCCACCAAGAATGGCAAGAAGATTGTTAAGCACTTGACGGTTAAGGATCAAGAGAGTGAAAGCTCTTCATCAAGTAGTAGTTCTGTTTCTTCTTCATCTGCTAGTTCGTCGCACTCATCATCTAGTGAAAGTCATTCATCAAGCAATGGTGGTTCTTCAGCAGGTAATGGTGGCAGCAGTTCTTCTAACGGTGGTAGCACGTCTACGCCAAGTCGTTCTTACGGTGGCGGCGGTGGCTACACCGGTGGAGGAAATGGCGGAAGCAGTCGCCCAACCATTTCAGATCAACCAATGATCAATAATCAACCTATTCAGAATCAATAAGTTAAGTAGAAGGGAAATCACTTCAGCGTGGTTTCCCTTTTTAATTGGTATTGTTGCCACCGTCCAATAAATGATATAGTTATCTATATAGACTATCGATTAGATACTGGGGATAATCATATGAACACAAACGTATTACTGGTTATTGGTGCGATTGCACTAGTAATCTTCCTGTTTCAATTTTTCGTTCAAATTGCACGTATCCGTCGTGGGGTTAACTATGTTAGCGGTGTCCGTGCTGCAATGAACTGGATACTGCTTATTCTCGCGGTGCTCAGTTTTGGGACGTACGCATACAGTAGTCACGTCCTTCATACTGATCGCTTAGCTGATTTAGTGCAGGGACATAAGGAAACAAGTCAAGCAACTAAGTCATCCGCCAAACCTAAGGCTAAGAAGAGTAAACATCATCAGACAATCAAACCATTTATTAAGTGGGACGACAAAGATACGCGTTTGAATAAGGATAACGTTGCTACGGTAGCGTTTGAAGTTTCACCTGATACGCATGTTGAGATTATCGGTCAGCGGACTGGTCAGGTATACAAGAGCTTTACCACCAAGAAGACGAAGGGGCAGCATACTGTTTACTTTGACTTTAAGAATGCTGGCAAGTATGAACTGAAGGTCACTAGTCATGGTAAGCACTTGACCAAGGAACTTGAAATTAAACCGCAAGAAGGTGCATCAAGTTCTTCTAGTGCCAGCCAATCAAGCCAGCAACCAGCTAGTAACAACAATCAAACGCCGCCGCAACAACAGCCAGCTACTGCTACGACCAACGCTAATAATCGTGTTCGTCACGTTCGTCGTCCACAACAGGCTCACGCTAATAATTACCGGAATTACCGGCGGCCTACTAATAATAGCCAGCACTCATCAAGTACTCCAGCAGTCGAATCCGATAGTGTTTCTCAACGATAAAAATTAAGGAGCGTTGATCTTCCATGATCAGCGCTCCCTTTTTATAGAAAAATCATCCCCAACGATGTTCTCGTTCAGGATGGCTCTTGTCACTCTATTTACTTGCTTTATTAACCGCTTCGATAACGGCGTGGCGCATCCCATGCTTCTCCAACGCCATTACACCACGAATGGTTGTTCCAGCAGGGGAGGTTACTTCATCCCGCAATGCGGATGGCGACTGCTTTGTTGCGAGAGCCAGGGCACCAGAGCCCTTAACCATGCTAGCAATGACTTGGTAAGCGGTTTGTCGGTTCATGCCGTGTGCCACTGCGGCGTCGGACATGGCGTCCATGAAAACATCGACAAAGGCGGGCCCACAACCACCGACAACGCCGATAATGTCCAGTTGGTCTTCAGGAACTTCAATTACCTGACCGAGTTGGCTCAGAAAATCAACGATGGTTGTCCGTTCATTATCACTAACGGTGGCGTCCATTGCTAAGCCAATTGTCCCGGCATTAACAGCGACCGGAGTATTGGGGATCATTGCTGCTACGATCGAATTAGTAATTCGCCGGTTCAGCTTGTGGAGAGGAACTCCCGCAGCCGAGGAAATTACATAGGTAGGTGATGGCAGCCGCTTTAATTCTTTAGCAACTTCTAGAGTCACTGGTGCTGGTGTCGTCAGGATAACAAAGTTAGGCTGCTTAGCCACCACAGATTCGTTATCGTGAACCAGTTCAAAGCCCAGTTCCTCGGCTAACTTGCTGACGCGCGGGTTTTCTGGATTTTGCACTAATAAGTCATACTTATTGAGGTTCTTAAGTCCCTTTAAAATGGCGGTACCCATGTTACCGGCACCGATTACCGCAACTAATGGTCGTTCTTGATTAGTCATCTTGCTCCTCCAATTTTACATAATTCCCAGTGATAAATTGATTTTCACCAACTTTATACCAAATGATTTCACCGTTATCACTCATTTTGCCATAAACGGTGATAATTTGTCCGTTTGGCAATTCATTGACCTTTTCCCCGTATGGTTGGTCGTAAACGTCAATTGACCGGTGTGGCAAATAATCAATGGTGGCCTTCGTCGGCTTCATTGGGATGACTGACATTTGTTCACTGAGCTTGGATTGAAATTCCTGATCCTCTGCTTTGAATGGGTTGTCAACGACTTCCATGTGATCGTACTTAATCCATTGGTCAGAGCCAATTTCGTACCAGAATTCACCGGACTTAGTGGCGACCCGGTGAAAGGCTTTAATAACGATCCCTTCTGGAATAGGAGTACCAACTTGCATACCATTTGGACTGTCAAAGACGGGTGTGTTGTCATCAAGACGTAAGTACATTTCGATGTCTTGGACTTCTCCCCAGCTATCTTTCCGATAATACAGGTGGACGCTCCGCGGGTTCATATCAAAGGTACCATTCAGGTCACCTTCTGATTTAATAAAGCGGTAATTATCAAATTCTTTTTGTTCGACTTTGTATTCTTGACCAATGTATCCCTGCAGTAATTGGGGAACGGCCAGGTTTTCATTCGTGTCAATATCGGTATAGTAAACCCAAATTGGGTTGCCAGTTTTGAATTTATCTAGCATATTGTTCACTCCGTTATTTTTGCTAATCTTCTGTACTTAATTATAGCGCTTTTCTATGAACCTTTTGTGAATTAGTTCTATCCACCATGAATAACGTGCAAAAGGCGAATTTTTACGTTTCTTATATTGGTAGAAGGCAAATTCAATAAATGTATTTTATTTTTATTATACACATTTAATTGTGTATAATAAAGATGGGCAAACAGGAGGGAGGCTCGGGTATGCCCATTAAAGCTCGTAAAATGATTCATTATTTAATTAAGGCTGGTTTCCATGAAGTTGCCAAAGGTGGTGGACATCGAAAATTCGTTCATCCTGATGGCCGAATGACAGAGGTCCCAATGCATAGCAAGGAACTAACACCATATACGCAGAGTAAAATAATTAAAGAAGCTCGCCTACACATTAAATAATGAGTTGATAAAATAATTTCGTTATTGGCATATCCAAGATAACATGGCAGAAAAAAGATTATATTACCCAGTGATCATTACTGAATGCAATGACGAGGCTGGCCACTACTATGGGGTGTCATCACCTAACATTCCGGGGATGGTGACTGACGGTAAAACAATGGAGGAAGCGATTCTTCACGCTGAAGATGCAATTGCCACAATGCTGGCCGATATGACCGACTATCCTGCAGTACAGGACCCGTCTAATTGGCATTTAGGATCACATGATCGGATTATGTGGGTCTCTATTAATATGGCAAAGTGGATGAATCAATATGGGCGAACTGTCCGTCGAAATATCTCTATTCCGGAAATTCTTAATAATTGGGCGAAAGATAATAAAATCAATGTTTCGCAAGTCACAACGAATGCTTTGCGTAAGTTACGTGAAGGGTGAGTTTCAGGAACTAATTTGTCTCTATACGTTGAATATACGTATGATAAAATAATCAATGAAAGATAGTACGTACTTTCGTTTAATTTAAAGTGAGGCACAGATTATGGACAAAATAGCTATTTATCCGATTATTATCACTAAAGACGATGATGGAGATTACCCTTACTATGTCGAAATCCCTGATTTAGGTGGTGAGAAAGTCACTCACCATCCCCAACTATTTAAATGAACTTGGTAAAGAGCAGGGGATCAACTTTAGTGAAGTCCTTACAGAGGCATTGAAAGAAAAACTCAGCATATAACAAAAACAGCAGACCTGCTTTCGTGCAAGTCTGCTGTTCATTTTGTCTCACGATCAATTATTCTTGATCATTATTATCTTGACCATTTTCGCTATCAGTAGCTGGTTGACCAGCGGCACTGACAACTTGAATGTTGCCATCGTCATCTAACTTGGCAGCCAGGTTATGAGCATCGCTGTGGTCGAGAACGTAATCGGCAATCCGGTCTTCAATTTGTTCTTGGATGACCCGCCGTAATGGCCGGGCCCCCATCTTTGGATTGAAGCCGAGATCAACGAGTTTTTCAGCAACGTCTTGTGGGACATCGATATGTAAGTTCTTGTCCTTCAACATGCTGTTAACGTCGGTGATCATCAAGCCGACAATCTTCATCAGGTCTGGCTTAGTCAGAGCGTTGAACTGAACAATATCATCGAACCGGTTCAAGAATTCTGGCTTGAAGTAGTTCGTCAGCTTATCAATGATGGAGTGGGTAGAACCATTCGATTCCGCACCGAAACCAACACTGGCTTCCGCATCGCCCGTTCCGGCGTTCGAAGTCATGATAATGATCGTATCCTTGAAGGAAACGGTCCGGCCTTGTGAGTCCGTCAGCCGACCATCATCCAGGATTTGCAGGAACATGTGCATAACATCTGGGTGGGCCTTTTCAACTTCATCCAACAGAATCAAACTGTATGGGTGCCGCCGAACTTGTTCGGTCAATTGACCAGCTTCTTCGTAACCAACGTAACCAGGAGCCGCCCCGATCAACTTGGAAGTAGAAGTCTTATCCATGTATTCGGACATATCAAACCGGATCATGGCATCCTTAGAACCAAAGAGCACCTTAGCTAATTGCTTAGCGGTTTCGGTCTTCCCGACACCAGTTGGTCCGACGAAGAGGAAGGAACCAATTGGCCGACCGGACTTGTTCAAACCAATCCGGTTCCGCCGAATAGCCCGGGCAACCTTGTCGACAGCTTCCTTTTGACCAATAACGTGGGCATCCAACTTCTTGTCGAGGTCCCGCAGTTGGTTTTCTTCTTGCTTTTGGAGGTCGCCAACCGGAATATTGGTCTTTTCTTCGACAATCTTTTGCATATCTTCAACAGTAACGGTGGCTGCTTCTTCGGTATGGTTTTCTTCGGCTTCCTTCTTGGCCTTTTCCAGCCGGGTGACTTGGTCACGGTAGAAGGCTGCCTTTTCGTAGTCTTGGTTATCCGCTGCCTGTTGCTTGTGCGCTTCCGCAGTGTGAATTTCGTTTTCAATCGTGTTTGGATCAGCCGTCTTCAGCGTTAAGTTCTTCTTAGAACCCGCTTCATCCAGCAAGTCGATCGCCTTGTCAGGCAGGAACCGTTCTTGGATGTACCGGTCAGATGACTTAACGGCTGCCACAATAGCGTCGTCAGTGTACTTAACGTGGTGGTAATCTTCATAACGACTCTTGATCCCGTTCAGAATCCGAATAGTTTCTTCAACGGAAGGTTCGTTAACTTCGACTGGTTGGAACCGCCGGGCAAGGGCAGCATCCTTTTCAATCTTCCGGTATTCGTTTAAGGTTGTGGCCCCCAGCAGTTGGAAGTCACCACGAGCAAGGGCGGGCTTCAAAACATTACCAGCGTCCATGCCACCTTCAGCGTTCCCGGCACCCATGATTTCGTGAATTTCATCGATGAAGAGGATGATGTTCTTGTTCTTTTGAACTTCCTTCATTAACTGTTGCATCCGTTGTTCAAATTGACCACGGATCCCCGTTCCCTGAACCAGGGAAACAACATCAAGACGAATGATTTCCTTGTTAGCTAACTTTTCCGGAACTTCACCAGAAACAATCGCGGTTGCTAAGCCTTCCACAACGGCGGTCTTACCAACCCCGGCTTCACCGATAAGGACTGGGTTGTTCTTGGTCCGCCGGTTAAGGATTTCGATAACCCGCTTGATTTCCT
Source organism: uncultured Limosilactobacillus sp. (assembly GCA_944326735.1). Next base: position 16,634 of record CALVFC010000010.1, read on the forward strand.
TGTCACGACCAATAACGGGGTCGATCTTTCCTTGGCGGGCGAGGTCAGTCAGGTTAATCCCATATTGACCGAGGATCCCTTTACCACGGCCACCATTGCCGCCTTGGCGTTGGCCTTGGTTAATATTTTGACCATTAGCACCAGCAGCTTGGCCCTGCATGTTGTTCATGGCCTTCATAAAGTCTTCGAGGCTTCCAAAACTGAAGTTATTCATTCCGTTACCTCCGTTCATCATTTGTGATTGCATGTTTTGTAATTTTTGATAGCAGCTTTGACAAAGGTCGATTTGGACTCGCTGCCCGTTAAAGTTCATTTGTAAATGAATTGTTGCCGGATTTTGATGGCAATTCTGACAGAGCATGAATTATTCCTCCTTATAAGTAGGATCCGGTGGTCAAAAACTTTTTGACCTTTCTTGACCAATGACTACATTATACTTACTAATTGATAGAGTGCAAGTCAAAGGGTCGTGTTTAAGGCCATTTGCCCAATGTGCTAATTAATCAACCCCAGACGGGCCAAGGGATTAGGCTATGCCTTAAGCTATTATAAATTTTAGCACTTTTTATGTTTGAGTGCTAAAAAGCTGACCATCCTACTGACTTTTGCGCTAATTATTCATATAATATAGGTGAATAAACCGAGGTGAATTGAATGGCAGAGACCGACTATCAACAACTACTTGAAGATTTACACGATGGCAAGATTGATCAGTTTGAAATTACCCCTGAAAACTTTCAAGACTTTCAACCGATTTTTCACGCCTACGCTTACCGGACCCAAATTGTGGGTCAGGCTCATCGTGGGGGAACGCTTACATATCGATTGAAAAAGCATTGATAATCGTTTGTGAGATCTTGTATTTGTGAGTGACAATTGCTAGAATAAAACTAATGAAATTTGTTAGCGGTTTATCCACTAATGATTTGCTAAAATGCTCGAAGGAGAATGATAATATGGAAAAACGTGACTTTACAATTACTTCTGAAACTGGTATTCACGCTCGTCCAGCTACGATCTTGGTTCAAGCTGCTTCCAAGTACAATGCTGATGTTACCCTGTCATACGAAGGCAAGAGCGTTAACTTAAAGTCCATCATGGGTGTTATGTCACTCGGTGTTGGTCAAAACGCACAAGTTACGATCACTGCTAACGGTGACGACGAAAAGGACGCCTTAGACGACATCGCTGCTACTATGAAGAAGGAAGGCTTGACTGACTAATGTCACAACTACTGCATGGAATTGCAGCGAGCAGTGGTATTGCCATTGCGCCTGCTTTCCTGCTGGTGGGGTCTGATTTGTCAATCAAACAAAAGCATTCAGATGATGAGAATCATGAGGTCGCACGGCTTCATGATTCTTTTGCTTTAACGCAAAAAGAATTAACCGCGATCAGCCAGCATGCCCACCAGTCATTGGGTGCCCGGGCCGCGGCCGTGGTTGATGCCCAGCTTAAAATGCTTGATGATCATCCCCTCCAACAGGAAATTGAAACCCGAATTACTGATAACCACGAGACGGCGGAATACGCTCTTCAACAGGTTGCCAACCAGCAGATGAACCTGCTGAGCCGTCTCAATGATAATGATTACTTACATTCTCGGGCCACCGCTATTCAAGATGTCTATAAGCGGATGCTCGCTCATCTGCTGAAGGTTAAATTGCCAACGCCAGCGGACCTGAACCACCGCGCGATCTTTGTGGCCAAGAATATTACACCAACCGACATGGCACAGTTTGACCGGCGCTTTGTGGCGGGCTTGGTGACGAATGAGGGTGGGCGGACATCCCACTTTACCATTATGAGTAAGACCCTTTCTTTGCCGGCTGTGGTCGGAACTGGTAACGCGACTGAGCAAATTCATGATGGCGACCTCGTCATCGTTGACGGAATCCACGGCAAAGTGATTGTGCGGCCACCCGATGGTGAAGTGGACCACTACCAACGGATGGCTGGTGAATTTGCTCGTGAACAAGCTGCCTGGGGTGCCCTCCGTAATGAACAAACGGTCAGCACTGATGGCCGCCACTTCCAGGTAGTTGCAAATGTCGGTACGACTGCCGATATGACCGATTACCAGCAAAGCGGTGCGGAAGGAATCGGCCTGGTGCGGAGTGAATTCCTGTACGTGAACCAAAATCAACTGCCGACTGAAGAACAACAACTCCAGGCCTACAAGAAGTTCCTGACCGGGGTCCATGAGCAACGGGTGGTTATCCGGACCATGGATATCGGCGGGGACAAACAAATTGGTGGTTTGGCGCTGCCCCATGAAGATAACCCGTACTTAGGCTTCCGGGCCATTCGGATTGGCTTGGCGCGACCGGAAACAATGCGTCCCCAGTTGCGGGCGTTGCTCCGGGCTTCTGTATATGGTCGCCTGGCAATCATGTTTCCAATGATTGCGACCGTGGAAGAGTTTAAGCGAGCCCGGAAAATTTTGGATGAAGAAAAGCGCAAGCTTCGCGAACAAAACGTCCCCGTGGCCGATAACATCGAAGTCGGCATGATGCTAGAGATCCCATCGGCAGCCGTCATGGCAGACGTTTTTGCCCGTGATGTCGACTTCTTCAGTATTGGTAGTAATGACCTGATCCAGTACTTATTTGCTGCCGATCGGGGGAACCGGAACGTTTCCTACCTATACCAGGAATTACATCCGGCGGTTTTGCGGACCGTGAAGAAGGTTATTGATGCCGCCCACGCTGAAGGTAAGTGGGTCAGCATGTGTGGTGAAATGGCCAGTAACCCGTTGGCCACACCATTGTTGATGGGGATGGGACTAGATGAATTCTCCATGAATGGTTCGAGCATTTTACATATCCGTTCGTTAATTAATAGTCTCAATACCCGGCAGCTCCAGCCATTGATCCACAAGGCGTTACGGGCCAGCAGCGCCCAGGAAGTTCAACAACTGGTTAAACGCTACGTCCCTAAGGTGGATTAACAAATTATTTTTGGCTAATCTCCCAGTGTTCGTTTTTAGAATGCTGGGGGATTTCTTTATTTGCGGACCTTTAAATATTATTAAGCATTGTCATTATCCTTGTTGTTATTGGCTTTTGCGCTTAGAATAATTTGGAAGCTTTTGCGGTTATGGTAGTCCTCTAGTATAATAGAGGGCATTATGGTTTATTGAACGAAGGAGCAATCAGCTTGAATATTGGGATTTTTACAGATACATATTTCCCACAGGTCAGTGGTGTCGCAACGTCGATTAAGACTTTACGGGACGAACTGATTGCCCAGGGACATAATGTTTATATTTTTACGACGACCGATCCGCACGCTAAGAAGAGTGATGTTGCGGCGGGCATTTATCGTTTTCCAAGCATTCCCTGGGTATCATTTACTGACCGGCGGATTGCCGTCCGCGGGTACTTAAAGGTACTACGGGTAGCTAAGCAACTCCAGCTTGATGTGGTCCATAATCAAACGGAATTTGCCCTGGGGATCATGGGTAAGATGGTCGCCCGGCATTTGAATATCCCGTGCTTGCATACTTACCACACAATGTACCAAGATTACTTGCACTATGTTGCTAACGGTCACATCTTGAAGCCCCGCGACGTTGCCCACATGGCTCATTTTTACCTGCGTCACATGTCCGGGGTAATTGCGCCTAGTGAAAGGGTCCTGGATGTCCTGACCAGTTACCACGTCGAAGCGCCTATCCGGGTCATCCCAACTGGAATTAATCTCCGGGTATACGGTAAAAAAGACTCTGCCAGCCAGGTGGCGGCACTACGGGCGAAGTACGGTTACTCAGAGGAAACACCAGTCCTTCTTTCATTAAGCCGGTTAGCGTTTGAAAAGAATATTCATACCTTAATTGAAGCAATGCCCGATATTACTGCTCAACGGCCCGATGCACAACTACTGATTGTGGGGGATGGCCCCGCACGGCCGACATTGGAACGGCAGGTTCGCCAGATGGGGCTGGGTGGTAATATCCAGTTTGCGGGAGAGATTTCTAATGATGAGGTCCACCACTATTACCAGATGGCCGAC
>CALVFC010000011.1 GCA_944326735.1 uncultured Limosilactobacillus sp.
ATTCTCTTGGGCATCCGCAACAGCCTCAGGAATGGTTTCCATCCCCCAAACATCTTTTACACGACTTGCCAATGACAACCCGATCGTCCCAATTCCGGCATAAGCATCCACCAGCACGTCACTTGGCTGAAGGTCGAGTGCCTTGGCAGCTTCCTCATATAACGTTTCTGTCTGTATGGGGTTCAGCTGCAGGAAGGAGCGGGCGGACAACTTGAAATCGAGGCCCATCAAGCTTTCCGTAATCGCGTCCGCACCAGCCAAATGGATCATCCGGTCGCCCCAGACCAGTGGCGTATCGCCGGGATTAACGTTCTGCATCACGGAGGTTACTTCGGGCAGTTGCTCCTGAATTGATTCTAAGAGTTGGTGCCTATGAATTAATTTGGGCGAGTTGGTGATAAAGGTCACCTGGACTTCACCTGTCGCAACGGATTCCCGCACAACCAGGGTTTTGATGATCCCGCTATTGTTGCGTTCATCATATACCGGAATTTGGAGATCTTCGATGAGCTGAACGAGTGTCCGGACCACCTTCATCGTGGTTGGCATTTGAATGGCGCATTCTTTAATGTCAACGAGGTCGTGACTACCAGTCTTATATAGCCCTGCGGCAACGTGGCCGTTGACCATCCGTACCTGGAAGGTGGCCTTATTCCGGTAACCGTATTCATCCGGTGCTGCAATTGTTGGGCGTACATCATAGGCCCGGTAGCCAAAAGGTTTGAATTTTTCCAAGCTATCGATGACGACCTGGCGCTTGAAGCGTAATTGCTGTCGATAGGCTAAGTCTTCGAGTTCAAAACCACCGGCAACGTTGGCATAGGCGTCCCGGGGGGTGACCCGGTCACGACTCTTTTTGCGGAGACGGTGGAGTTTTCCTTCGAGGTAACGGGGATGAACCTTCGTAACTTCCGCCACGATAACTTCGTGTGGTAAGGCCCCTGGGACGAAGCAGACCTTGTGTTTGAAGTAGCCAATCCCCTGGCCGTTGACCCCTAACCGCCGGACGGTCAATGGAAAACGGTCGCCTACTTGGACCGTGACTAACTCTGATGAGCGTGATTGTGCCATTTTTGAAAACTCCTCTCCGTTGTTAAACGTTCTTTTAGTAACGCCTTATTGTAGCATATTTCTTTGCAGCCCACTTCTGGCTAGCCTTGGAAGATGGGGATTAGTTATAATTGATTTGATGATGATTGCCAAATTGACTGAAAATGATAGTACAATAGTGAAAATTAGGGAAAGAGGAAGTGACCAATTGTGAAATTTGCTGCCATTGCTGGTTCTAATGCTGAACATTCTTACAATCGTTTGTTATTGGAATATATGAAACGACGCTATGCTGACCAGGACCAGTTTGACGTGATTGATATTCGACCGGTCCCGATGTTCAATGAAAGCTTTAAGGGTGAACTACCGCAAGCTATTCAAGATATTGATCGAAGGATTCAAGCGGCAGATGCTGTGATTATTGCCAGCCCGGAATACAACCACTCAATTACCTCGGCCCTGAAGAGTACCATCGAATGGCTATCATATAAGGTGCACCCCCTGAATCATAAGCCCGTGTGGACAACTGGGGCATCAACCTTAGCGCAGGGGACATCGCGTTCGCAAGTTCAATTACGGGATATCCTGATTTCACCGGGCCTGAACGCCTCACTATGTCAGATGTCAGAATTCTTCCTGAGTGATGTTCGCAATGAAATGGATGACGAAGGGAACCTGGTTAACCCCGGGACAATCAAGGTACTGGATAAGTGCATGAATGAATTCCGTCCCTTTGCGCGCGCCATTAACCGTCTAGAAGAGGAGATGAATCAGTAGTGAAAAAGATTCTTGCCTTTGTCGGTACGAATGCCGACTTTTCCTATAACCGGCTCTTACTCCGGTTCATGAAAAAGCATTTCAAACAGATGGCTGACATTGAACTGTATGAAGTCAGCAAACTACCACCATTTAGCGTGGACACACCGCTTTCGGAACAAACGGAGGTCTGGAAGCTCAAGCAAAAGGTTAAAGCGGCTGATGGCTTAGTCTTCTCCACACCGGAATACGACCACGGTATTCCAGCAGTTCTAAAGAGTGCGGTGGAATGGTTGTCATACCACACGACGGTCCTGAAGAAGAAGCCGACGATGGTTGTCGGGGTTGCTTATGGTCGCCAGGCATCCGCTCGTTCCCAAGTGCAGATGCGGCAAATCCTCATTTCACCGGACTGTGATGCTAACCTGATGCCCGGCAACGAAGTGTTAATTGGGAATGTTAAGCAGACCTTTGCCAAGGATGGTCGAATTGTCGATCAGGAGATTGTCGATAATTTAGAGCAGTGCTTTACTAATTTCATTGAGTATATCCAAATTTTTGAAAACGTGAGAAAGGCTGATCTACACATGTCTATTAAACAACCAACAATTAGCGATGCCTATGTTCAGTTCCCGACTGGCCGGTTGACCCTTAAAGAGGTTCAACAAATCTTTTCAACGATTCCCTTTGAAGTTGATTTGATTGATGCGGACGACCGGTTTGCTTGGTACTCTGATAAGCCTAACCGTGAACACGTTCGGAACGTCGCTTCACTGAATGAAACAGTGCAGGAATGTCACCCACCGATGGCTGTCCCTGCAGTGATGAGCATTATTAACAGCTTCCGCGAAGGTAAAAAGGACGTTGTTACGCGGCCACTTTGGATGCACGGTCACCGTTCGTTAATCCAGTACTATGCTTTACGGGACGTCGATGGTCACTACCTCGGTACGATTGAGTTTACTGGTAGTGTTGAATACATCCTGAACTTGTTTGAACAGGGTGCTTGGGATAAGGATGCCAATACCGGTGCTTCCCAAACCAGTGCGGATGCCTCGACTGGCGCTTCACAAACTGGTGATTCCAATGATGACCAACCAGCGGCCGACGCCTCAACCGGCGCTTCGGAAAGTGATGATGCAGAAGAGGACACTTCAGCGGATGCTTCGACGGGGGCATCAGAAACTGGCTCGGTCGATGCTGAAGATAACGATGCCGATGCTTCAACTGGTGCTTCTGAGGCTGATGATGAATAGTCAGGACTTAATGGCACAACGCCACTCGTTGGTCCACCATGCTTTGGGAACCCATATTGTGTTAACCATCTACGGGGACCAGTACTTTCCGTTGTTGCAAGAATCAATGCGGATGATTGATCAATACGAAGACCGACTGACCGTTAACCGTCAGGAGTCTGAAGTGATGTCGGTCAATCATGCGGCCGGGCGGATCCCCAAGATGGTTTCACCGACGACTTATGAGCTGATCAAAATGGCGGTGCATTATAGTCGTGAAAACTTTGGCTTTAATGCCTTGATCGGGCCGCTGGTAAAACTATGGAAGATTGGCTTTAAGGGGGCCCACGTTCCTAGCGATGCTGCCATCCAGCAGCGTTTGCAATTGATTGATCCTTATAAGGCGATTTTGGATGATGATAACCGCACGGTATTCCTGGAGGAGCCGGGGATGGAGCTAGACCTGGGCGGAATTGCGAAGGGCTTCATTGCTGACCGGTTAAAGGATCTTTGGCAGGAGCACCACGTTCCCGCAGGTATCATTGACTTGGGTGGTAACCTGTTATTTGTCGGTCGCTCACCACGACGCCCGGACGGACAATGGATTATTGGTGTCCAGGATCCAAAAGAAAAGCGGGGGGATGACCTGGAACTTGTGCAAAAGCCAGCGTGTTCTGCCGTAACGTCGGGGATTTATGAGCGCTTCCTGGAAGTGAATGGTAAGAAGTACCACCACCTCCTTGATCCCCGGACTGGTTATCCATTGCAAACAAACTTATCCAGTGTGACCGTCTTTACCCAGCAATCTGTGATGGGGGAAATTGAAGCTAAACGACTGTTTTTCCATGGATCACCAATCAAGGACTGGCGTGACCAGCCTGGCAATTTAGGGGCCGTCTTTATTTCACAGGATGGCCAGGTTAAGAACGTTGAATAGTTAAAACTAAAGAACTGTCCGATTGTCGGACGGTTCTTTTTTATTTCTCATTAGTTTATCAATGATAAATAAAACCGCTGTAAATGGTTTATACCACCGACCATTATATGAATCATTTATCATATGTATTAAATAAATTTTAATATGTGATCCCTATTATATAAGCGTTTATACCAACATGAGTTTAAAATCTTTAGTTATCGGTTGAAAATAAAAGAAAACGGTTTATTTTGGAAATAGATGATAAATTAATTCAGGGGGTAATATCCATGCTATCAAGCAATAACTGGAAAGAACAAATTCGTAAACAAGAACCAAAGAAACAACGCTTTACTATTAAGAAGTTAACTGTCGGGGTTGCCTCAGTATTAATTGGTTTCACGTTTATGGGTGCCAGTGCCTTAGCAGATGATAATGTAACCACTGATAATTCACAAAACGAACCTACTAATACTGCAATTACTAACAATAACCAAACGGCTAATAGCCAAGCAACAGCAGTGGCTTCTACCAGTGAAGAAAACAGCACCGCTAATGATAGCGATGCTGCCACTACTAACACTTTAAATGTTCAACAAGCACAAACTGCTAATGTTGATGCTTCTACTTTACAAGAAAGCAAAGATGAAGTTAACAATACAGAAAACCAAGCGGAAGTTAACGACTACGCTGGCCTTATTTCTGCATTAAAGGATAAGAATATCAATACGATTACCTTAACTGGCGATATTGATGACAGTGGAGCACGCGGTGGCTATGACACCATCAATACTGCTAACATTGCCCACACAGTCACAATTGATGGTCAGGGTCAATATAGCTTTAATATGGGTAATCGCTATATTTATCTGACTAACAACACAGAGAGCAATAATGATCACTGGAATATCACTTTCAGTAACATTAAGAACATCCAGGCACAGAATAAATATGGATTAATCTGTGTTTACTCTAAGGATGCTACTAAGGATTCAATTAATTTCAACAATGTAACTGTTGATCCGTCAACAAAAACCTTAACCGGTAAAAACGATGGATTCGGTCCGGTTAATGTTTCAATTAAGAACAGTACAATCAATGGTGTTATTGATGCTAATAACCTAACAACAACTGGAGAAAACACCTTTAACAAGGCTATTACTGCCGCCGGTGACATTAACTTATCTGGCCACAATACTCTTAACGATACTGTTTCGGGCAATAATGTAACTACAACCGGAGAAAACACTTTTAACAAGGCCATTACCACTGGAAATGCAAACTTTTCTGGTATTAATAGTTTAAGCGGATCTCTTAGTGGTAATGATTCATTGGTTACGGTAAACGGTAATCTTGAAATCAATGGAACAACAACGGTTACACCAACTGCTAATAGAGCTACTAATGCAACTAGCTTTAGCGTTGCAGGCAATGCCATTATTGATTCTGGCGCTAAGCTTAACATCACTAGTTCCGCTAAGAACGTTGCCGGAATTACCTTTACTACCGGGGCAAAAAGTACAACTATTGATAATGCTACAGCGGGCGTATTACGGTTAATGCCAAATGCCCAAGTAACAATGAGCTTAGGTGCTGGTAAGTCAATGGCCGTTATGCGGGCTAGTGATATTGATTTGCAGGATGGTTCTCAATTAACAGTTAATACTAAGATGGACACTACTGGGTTCCGTGCTTTGGCACCAATTGAAGTGGACTCGACGCAAAATGATGCAGACGATAGCACAGTACGAATTAGCAATAACGCTAAGTTAACTATTATCCGTTCAGGAGTTACTGTTTCTGATTCACCTTTACTTTCAATTGGACCAAATGATGGATTGGGAAACAGTTACCATTTACTAGTTAATGGTGGGACTCTGGATTTAGAAGATTCAGCATATTCAAATCTCTTACCTAAAGAATATACTTTAACTAAGAATGAATATAAGAATGGTTGGCCTGGAATCCTTACTATGTGGGGTACCAGCAGTAGTGATGAAATCAGTTTTAACAATGCCAAGATGATCAAACTTGTGCGGACTGCTAATAACAAGCCTGGATATCTTATTCACACTGATTCTGCTGGAGATGTAAGATCACATTCCATTTCGGTAACAATTAACAATACAGGATCTAATGCTTTTACTCCTTTGACTATGATTCCTGCAGGTTCAAATACTCCTGTTACTTGGAACATTAAGTACTTAAGTACCAAGAGTCAAGGTGGGGACTTTGCCTATGTTTTCCGTGGAAGCAAGAATACTTGGAACATTGCTGGGTCAGAATACATGAAAGGTTCCGTTAATGATAATATTGGCGGAAAGAACGAAGTCATTTTAGCTGGCTCAACTGATCAAGGCTCTAACCACTTTGATAATGGTCAAGTTGTTCCAGAAAATGGCAAGACCACTGCTTCGCCAGAACTGAATAACTTTATCAACCACTTCAGCTGGTGGAACTGTAAGGGAGTTTCATTTGGTACAGACTTGCAAGAGGTCAGTGGAACCGTCACCTATGTTGATGATGCGGGAAAGACTGTTGCCAATAAAAATGGTCAAAATAGCTTAACCTTCAATTTCCAAAAGAGTGATGGCCTTTCAGCCGATACTCTTGATAAGGCAATTAGCGATAATATTCCAACTAACTGGAAGCTTAAGCCAGGATACGCTTTACCAGGAGCACAAACTGACACCTTTAATATTAAAGTACCAATTGTTCATGCAACCCAGAACGTTACTCCAGGTGATCCAGGCGTAACTCCTGATAAAACTTCTTACAAAGATCTCTTTACTACATCGACTCGGACCATTAACGTTTACAAGACTGATGGCACTCTTGACCATGCGGAAAAGCAGACTGTTACCTTTGGCCGGACAGGTATTCTTGATAAAGTCACCGGAGACATCACGGTAGCCCCAACAAGTCCTTGGCACGTTTACAACACCACTACTAATAAGTTGACTAATAACAAGCAGGGTACTTGGGCTAAATATGACGTACCTACTCATGATGGATACAATCTACTGATTGATGGAGTCCAGAGTGATACAGCAAGTGTTCCGGCTGTTAACACAGTTGATCCAAATAAGGACGTCACGGTTAACGTAAAGTACACAGCAACGCAGCAAAATTACAAGCAAAGTATCAAGTACGTTGATGAACAAGGTCATACTCTAGCAACTACTGCGAATGCCTTTACTGGTACATTTACTGTAACTAACCCAGCTACTATTTCGGCTGATCAAATTAAGACACAAATCAAGCAAGACTTAGCCAATAATCACAGTCTGAAGGGTTGGGTTGTTGCAGGTAATTACCCAGCAACTGAAACGATCAGTGAACAGACTCCTGCTGCATTGGTAGTTACTTTGAAACATGGTACTAAGCCTGTAACCCCAGTTGATCCTGGTGTTAACCCAAATGACACTAAGTACAAAGACATGTTCACCACTGTAACCCGGAAGATTTACCAGACTAAGCCTGGCAAAACTGAAAAGTTAATCGACACCCAATACGTCCACTTTGGTCGGAACGGGATCGAAGACTTAGTAAGTGGTGATGTCACTGCTGCTCCTAATAGTACTTGGGAAGCGGGTACTATCCAGGACCACAAGTTTATTGCTGGTGGCAGTTCAGACTTTGCATCAGAACCTGTTGAACAAATTGATAATTACGATTCATATGTTGACGGTGTAAAGACCACTACTGTTTCTTCAGACTCTGCTCTTCAAAATGGTCAACCAACTAACGGTGCAGATGTTCACATTACCTATGTATCTAATAACCAAACTACCCCAGTTCCTTATGATCCATCCAATGACCAAATGAATAAGTATGTCACGCGGACAATTACGGTTCACAAGACAGATGGCAAGACTGCGACGATTAAGCAAACTGTTCACTTCGTTCGTGGCGGTGTTGGCCAAAATGCTGGTACTAAGGACAAGAATGGTAACATTACTTGGGCAAACTGGACGGTTGCTGATAACGACAACAAGTCCACTGGTAAGGCTGAAGGTCAATGGAAAGAATATGATGTTCCTGCCGTAGACGGTTACACTTCAACTGTTGATGGCAAAGATGCCACAAAGGTTAATGCTCAAGACGTCGATGTCGACACTCCAGATGCCAACGTCACGGTTGCTTACACCAAGACTTATAACCCAACTGACCCAACGATTAACCCTAATAAACCAACGGATAAGTACAAGAATATGTACGCACATCCAACACGGACGATTAATGTTGTAAATCCTGTTACTGACAAGACTGATACTACTAGCCAAGTTGTTTGGTACGGTCGGACAATGACCATTTCCAGTGATCCAAACGTTGCTGTTAAGTATGGCGACTGAACATTAGGTAAGGTTGAAAACGACAAGTTCGTTGTTGACAACAGTGCTAAGGCCGTTTGGGATGAATTTACTGCTCCAACATTCGATGGCTACACTCCTAGTCAAAGTACTGTTGCTGCTAATAACAATGTGACTGCTACTACTCCAAACGAGACGGTAACTATCACTTATGTTGCAAACCACGAAACTACTCCAATTCCTTATGACCCATCCAATGACCAAATGAACAAGTACGTCACGCGGACGATCACGGTTTACAATGTTGACCATATGACGTCAATTAAGAAGCAAACTGTTCACTTTGTACGTGGTGGTGTTGGCCAAAATGCTGGTACTAAGGATAAGGATGGCAACATTACCTGGACTAACTGGACGGTTGCTGATAACGACAACAAGTCCACTGGTAAGGCTGAAGGTCAGTGGACTAAATACGATGTTCCTGCCGTAGACGGTTACACTTCAACTGTTGATGGTCAAAAGGCTAACACGGTTAATGCACAAACTGTTACTGCCGACACTCCAGATGCCAACGTCACGGTTGCTTACACCAAGACTTATAACCCAACTGACCCAACGATTAACCCGAACAATCCAACGGATCAATACAAGAACATGTACGCACATCCAACCCGGACGATTAAGGTTCACAATCCACAAACTGGTTTGATTAGTACTGCTAACCAGACAGTATGGTTCGGTCGGACAATGACCATTTCCAGTGATCCAAACGTTGCTGTTAAGTATGGCGACTGGACATTAGGTAAGGTTGAAAACAACAAGTTTGTGGCCGACCCAGCGGCTCAAGATGAATGGGGTGAATTTGATGCACCAACGTTCACTAACTACACGCCAAACATCGCTAAATTAAATGCCCAAAAGGTTACTGCCACAACTAAGGATGAACAAGTAGACATTACTTACACGGCAACTAAGCCAGTAAGCAATACCTACAGTCAAAACATTGTTTACCAAACTGCTAATGGTACGGTTGTTGAGACTGCTCGTGGGGCAATTAGTGGTTCACTCATTAATGGTTCCGCAACTGTTAGTGCTAATGATGCTAACACTGCCATCAATGATCATATGCCAGCCGGCTATGAATACGTATCTGGTAAGTTAACGGATGCAGAAACAATTACGTCTGCTCAACCAAATGCACTTATCGTTACGGTTAAAGCAAATGGCCCTGTCACACCAACTACGACTGATGCTCAACAATACGAACCAAGCTACAAGGACACAACTGTTAACGCTACTAACCCCGTTAACACCGGTGCACCAATCTTTACTAAGGATGGCCACCAAGTTAGTGCTCCTGCTGGCACCAAGTTCAGCTTCAGCAATGGCAACACCACGATGACCATTAATGACAAGAAGAATGGTAACCCAGTCACTGCGACTATCGACGCAAACACTGGTGCAATCACCTTTACCGCGCCAGATGCCGCAACTGAATATGATGTGGCCGTTACTGTTACCTACCCTGATGCATCTACTGACCCAGCAGTTGCTAAGGTATTCGTTAACAAGACCTACGATCCTACGAAGGTTGATCCAAACGATCCAAACTACGAGAACATGTTCACGACGGTTACTCGTGACATCATCACCACGGATCCTACCACTGGTAAGGACACCACCAATACTCAAAAGGTTACTTTTGGTCGGACAATGACCATTCACGGTGATGGTAGTGCTCCTGAGTATGGTGCTTGGGAAGTCGGAACACTTGAATCACCAGAAGCTGCCCAGACAGTATTTATGATTCTTGCAGCTGGCACCAACCACACCAGCTTTGTTCCTGGTGGTCGTGCCGTATTCGGCAGTGAACCAATTAACCAAATCCCTGGATACACTTCTGAAGTCAATGGCTCGCCAGCAACTGAAGTTCCAAAAGAATCAGCTTTGCGGAATGGCGAACCAACTAACGGAACCACAATTCACGTTACCTACCATAAAGATGGTGAAAAGCCAACGCCAACGGAAGGTGATGTTGTGATTACCTACGTTGATAAGAAGAACCCAAGTCACGTCTTAGGGACCACTTCTGTATCTGGTAACACTGGTTCAAGCGTTGATGTGAAGTCAGCAATCGAAAAAAATGTCCCAGCTAAGTGGACATTGGATCCCGATTACACGATTCCAACAACTGCCGAAGTTCCTGGTGCTATTCAAGTACCGCTGGTTCACGCTACGAAGACTGTCAAGCCAAGCGATCCTGGTGTTAACCCATCCAACCCTGACGATCAAGACATGTTCAAGACCGTTACCCGGACCATTAACGTTGAGAACCCAGTAACTGGTAATACAGATACCCACACTCAACAGGTTAACTTCAGTCGTTCCAAGACCATTGACGAAGTTACTAATGAAGTATTGTCATACGGTGCTTGGACTCCTGCTGAAGGACAATGGGCTGAGTTTGATGCTCCTGAATTCAGTGGTTACACACCATCACAAGCTGTCGTCGCCGCTGAGACAGTTACTGCTGATACTGCTGACGCTACTGTAACGATTACTTACAAGAGTAACAATGGTGGCAACCACAACCCAGGCACGAACCCACAACCAGGTGACCATCATAACCCAGGTAACAATGACCACCACAATAATGGTGGAAACACGAACCCTGGTAATAACAATGGTGGCCAACCAACCAATACCAACCACGGTAATGGTAATAATGCCGGTGATAACACTAATGACCACAGTAACGCTCAAAACAACAAGCAAGCATTACCACAAACTGGTAATACCAAGGACACTGCCGCAGTGGCAGGGTTAGGCCTTGCTGGATTGACCGCTCTCCTCGGTTTAGGTGGCCGGAAGAAGAAAGAAAATTAGTTTGTCACAACTTAATTAGATGCTGAAAAGCAGTCCTCCCTAGAAACAATGGACCTCTGGCGTATGATGCGCTGGAGGCCATTGTTGTTTAATTGACTAATTCGAAAATTGTGGAAATATCGATTGCTAAATGGGGAGAGATGTAATATGATAATGACGAATATGAAACACGGATGCATTTTAAGTAGATCTCAAGAGAGGCAACGGTTGGTGTGAGTTGTTGATCGAAACTCCGGTGCAGTTAAGTGTGGGCGGGTAATGCCGCACGGCTGATGGCCGTTATCCATCATGAGGGTGACATCAATTTGTCAAACTTGGGTGGTACCGCGGAACTAAGAGCCATTTCGTCCCAAAATATTAAGGGATGGAATGGCTCTTTTTGTTAGGAGGAACTTAGATGTTAGATATTAAGAAGATTCGTAAAGACCCAGAATTCTTTAAGCAAAAGCTAGCTACTCGTGGCATTAAGGCGGAAGAAATTGATGAGGTTCTGGAATTAGATAAGAAGCGTCGTGAACTGTTACAACAAACGGAAACCTTGAAGGCCCAACGGAACACTGCTTCTAAGAAGATCGGTGAAGCAAAGCGCAACGGTGAATCAGCTGATGAAGCGATCAAGGAAACTCGTGACCTGGGTGACCAAATCAAGGCCTTAGATGAAAAGGTTGAAGCAAACGATGAAGTCTTCCACGATAAGATGTCCCGTCTGCCAAACATCCCTCACGAAGGCGTTCCAGTTAGTCTGACCGAAGAAGGTTCAGTTGAATTACGGAAAGTTGGTAAGATCCGTGACTTTGACTTTGAACCAAAGCACCACTGGGACGTTGGTGAAAACCTCGGAATCCTCGACTTTGACCGTGCTCGTAAGGTATCTGGTGCCCGTTTTGTTTACTACTTAGGCTTGGGTGCTCAATTGGAACGGGCCGTCTACAACTTCATGTTGGATGAACACATGAAGGATGGTTATACGGAAGTATTGCCTCCATACATTGTTAAGGCTGCTTCAATGTATGGAACTGGTCAATTCCCTAAGTTTAAGGAAGGGGTTTACCAGGTTAACGGTGAAGATATGACCTTAATTCCAACGGCCGAAGTTCCATTGACGAACTACTACCGTGGTGAAGTTATTCCTGCAGAAGAATTGCCAGTTTACGTTACTGCTTTAACACCTTGCTTCCGTTCTGAAGCTGGGGCTGCCGGCCGTGACACCCGTGGCTTGATTCGGATGCACCAATTCAACAAGGTCGAAATGGTAAAGTACACCAAGCCAGAAGACTCATGGGATGAATTGGAAAAGATGACCGCCAATGGTGAAAACATCTTGAAGAAGCTTGGTATTCCATACCACGTCATCACGTTAACGACGAGTGACATGAGCTTTACCGCTTCTGAAACCCACGATATTGAACTGTGGATGCCCGCACAAAACAAGTACCGTGAAGTATCGAGTTGTTCTAACTGCTTGGACTTCCAGGCACGGCGGATGCACACTCAATACCGTGATGAAAACGGTAAGTTACAATACGTTCACACCCTAAACGGTTCTGGTCTTGCCGTTGGTCGGACGGTTGCCGCTATTTTGGAAAACTACCAAAACGAAGACGGCTCTGTCACCATTCCAGATGTCTTAGTACCATACATGCACGGTGTTACTAAGATCACCAAGGAAAACGCTGTACCATTCCGTAACAAGTAAATAGAAACAAACGTCCATCGAGGTTCAACTCGGTGGGCGTTTTTGTGATCTAGTACTAAAATTCCGTCATTAATTAGCCGTCCCGTTAATTTGAACTATAATTAGGAATTGTTAGCAATAATGCTATTAGGGAGGATTCTTATGAAAAAGAGTATTGTATCAGGAATGGCAGCCCTGCTAATTGCTGGCGTGCTGGCTGGTTGTGGCAACAAGGCGGCCAGTACGAACAGCAGCAGTCAGAGTAGTTCATCCCAGTCGTCACAAGTAACTAATCAGCAATCGTCGAGCAGCGCAATGAGCAGTTCAGCAGCGCCCGTCCAGCACGTTGATGACAAGACAGTGGGTGTTATGGTCGCTTTATTAGCCGATCCCGACTGGTTCAAGGACGAAATCGGTGACGACATGTATTATGGCGTGCACGGTCAAGATGGGGTCGATGGCGATAGTGGTGACCTGAACGGTTATAGCTACATTACCGCTAATGGGGACCCAACGAGTTACATCCACTACAAAGTGAATGGCGATACTGTTACCTACAAGCAATGGATCCCTGGTGATACGGTGGCTGAAGGTCACATGCAAACCAAGACGATCTCGTTAGCACGGCTGGAGAAGGATTACTACGTCTCTCAATCACAGAAGGATGAAGTGAATGGCTACGCTAGCCAACTCAAGTCCGAAGCAGCTTACAATAGTTCGATGAAGGCTAATGAAAATAACGACGACGATGATGATGATGAATAATCAGTCTTCGTTGAGCAGATTTTAACGACGACCCGGTGGACAACTGGGTCGCCTTTTTTATGTTCTAGTCGTAAAAATGAGATTACTCTAAGAAACACAAACTATTAAAAATAAGTGGTTAATTTAAATAAGGATATTTCAGCCGCAACCTAATTAATCGACGGAATAAAGCGGTAACATCTTGGATTAGCACGGAAGTAACTTAATTCTATTCACTTAATGTTTGCAGAATGATAAGGTATTAGCAACGTTAAGATTTGATTAGAAAAGGAAGTTGGTACAGATGCAAAGTAATCATTGGACAAAATTTATTATTGCCTGCATCGCAGTTCTCGGAATTGTGATTGGTTGGCAATTAGTTGAACCACAGCAGGCGTCTGCCGATGAACCTACTTACACCTTCGCAACTAACAACACCTTTGAACCATTTGAAATTCAGGATAGCAAGGGTGGTTACTCTGGTAAGAACCCGGGGATTGAAATTGAAATCCTGAAGAAAATTGCTAAGCATGAACACTTTAAGTACGAATTAAAACCAATGAGCTTCAACGGTGACTTACAAGCATTGGAATCTGGCCAGGTTGATGCCGTGATGGCCGGGATGAGTGTTACGGATGAACGGAAACAGAAGTATGACTTCTCAACCCCATACTACACGGACGGTGTTATGATGGCGGTTGCCAAGAATAGTAAGATTACTTCCATGAAGCAATTAAAGGGCAAAACCGTTTCGGCTAAGTCCGGTACCAGTGCTGCATTGTTCCTGAAGAAGAACCAAAAGAAGTACGGTTACAAGATCAAGTACTTCGATTCATCAAACACGATGTGGAACGATGTTAAAATTGGTAATACAGCCGCAACCTTCGATGATGGTCCAGTCCTTCAATACGGGATCAAAGAAGGGGTGCCACTGAAGATTGTTACCAAGAAGCCAATTGATGCGCAACCTGTTGCCGTTGGTTTCCAAAAGGGTAAGAACCTTGAATTACAAAAGAAAGTTAATGACGGAATTGAATGGTTGAACAAGACCGGTCAAATGAAGCAGATCATTAACAAGTACACGAAGGGCAACAAGACTGCTAAGAACAGTGCTGCTGATCGGAGCATCTGGGGACTGCTAAAGACGAACCGGGCTGCATTGCTTCGTGGTCTGTGGATGACGATTGAGTTGACGGTTGTCGGGATTATCTTCGCAATGATCTTTGGTATCATTCTGGGGGTTCTTGGCATTGTTGAAAACAAGTTTGCTAACGGCATTTCTAGCGTTTTGATCTACATCTTCCGTGGTATTCCAATGATTGTTTTGGCCTTCTTCATTTACATGGGATTGCCAAACGTTCTGGGCCACAAGGTGCCACTGTTCCTCGCCGGGGTCTTAACACTGACCTTTGACGAAGGGGCCTACATCGGAGCCATTGTTAAGGGTGGCTTCGCGGCCGTTGACAAAGGACAGTGGGAAGCAGCTCGTAGTTTAGGTTTGCCATACGGTAAGTCCTTACTCCAAGTTATTGCTCCACAAGGGTTCAAATTGATGGTTCCTTCACTGGTCAACCAGTTCATTATTACCCTGAAGGATACTTCCATCCTGTCAGCAATTGGGGTGATGGAATTGACCCAGACCGGGACCGTTATCATTTCGCAAAACATGGAAGGGTTTAAGATGTGGTTAATCATTGGTGTAATCTACATCATCATCATTACCCTGTTAACTTGGTTATCGAATTACGTACAGAAGAGGATGGCTTAAAATGGATAAACGCTACAAAGTTCAAGTCAAAGATTTACACAAGAGTTACGGAAGCAACGAAGTGTTGAAGGGGATTAACCTGAACGTTAAGCCTAATGAAGTGGTTTGTATGATTGGACCATCTGGTTCTGGTAAGTCGACCTTCCTACGCTGCATCAATAAGCTAGAAGAGCCGAACAGCGGGCACGTCTACGTTGACGGCTACGACATTGCTGATCCCCAAGTGGACATTAACAAGGTTCGGCAAAATATTGGAATGGTGTTCCAGCACTTTAACCTGTTCCCGAACATGAATGTTTTACAAAACATCACCTTGGCACCGGTCCAACTCGGTAAGATGTCGAAGGAAGAAGCTAAAGAAGCGGCCTACCACTATTTAGACTTAGTTGGCTTGCGGGAAAAGGCAGATGCTAATCCAAGCAAGCTCTCTGGTGGTCAACAGCAGCGGGTGGCAATTGCCCGGGCACTGGCAATGAAGCCAGATGTGATGCTGTTTGATGAACCAACAAGTGCGTTGGACCCTGAAATGGTTGGTGATGTTCTGGAAGTTATGAAGAACCTGGCCAAGCAGGGGATGACGATGATTGTGGTTACCCACGAAATGGGCTTTGCCAAGCAAGTGGCTGACCGGGTGGTCTTCTTCCACGATGGTGATATTCGTGAACAAGGAACACCGGACCAAGTCTTTGACCATCCTCAACATGAAGACACGAAGAATTTCCTTAATAAGGTCCTGAATGTTTGATTTTTGCTTGATTGCTTTCAGAAAACGATTGACAAAGATGCGAATATCAGTATAATTATTAATAACTTTTGAAAAACGATTAGCAAACAGAGAGTTTAGCATTTGCTGAAAGCTAGACCTAATCACATGGCACGTTCGTTAAAATGGGTGGTTCCAATATCAACTAAGAGGTAATCAGTAATCTGATTATGAAGATGGGTGGAACCGCGTTAAAAACGTCCCTGGTAAATGAATACCAGGGGCGTTTTTAGTTTTAACGATCGGCCCAAAAGAAC
The DNA here is from genome assembly GCA_944326735.1 of uncultured Limosilactobacillus sp. The sequence continues at coordinate 16,364 of CALVFC010000011.1, forward strand.
AAATTGAGGAGGTCAACTTATGGATGAACAACAACACCAAAAACTAGAACGTTCACTTAAGAGTCGTCACGTGACAATGATTGCCATCGGTGGTGCGATCGGGACTGGATTGTTCCTGGGTTCGGGTTCTGCGATTCACAAAGCTGGTCCGTCAATCATTTTGTCCTATTTAATTGTCGGTATCATTACTTTCTTCATGATGCGGGCAATGGGGGAGCTGATCTTGGCAGATACTAGCAAGCACTCCTTCATTGATTCGGTCAAAACCTACTTAGGGGATCGGATGGAATTCGTCGCCGGTTGGATGTACTGGGCTTGTTGGCTCACTTTGGCCATGGCCGACCTGACAGCGACCGGGATTTACCTGCGTTACTGGTTTCCCCACCTTCCCCAGTGGGTTGGTCCGCTGATTATTGTTATTTTATTAATGTTAGTGAATATGGTGAATGTCGGTCTGTTTGGGGAACTAGAAAGCTGGTTCTCCATGATTAAGGTGGCAGCGATCCTGGCATTGATTGTGGTCGGGTTGGTCCTGCTTATCATGAAGGGTCGCGTTGATGGTCAAACGGTCCTCTTATCCAACCTCACCAATCATGGTGGCTTCTTCCCAACGGGTGGCATGGGCTTTCTGATGTCCTTCCAAATGGTAGTCTTTGCCTTTGTGGGAATTGAAATGGTCGGTATTACTGCTGGTGAAACAAAGAACCCACGGAAGGACATTCCTAAGGCTATCAACACGTTACCAGTGCGGATTGGTCTGTTCTACATTGGCTCGATGATTGCCATGATGGTTATTTACCCGTGGTACCAAATTAAGACCACTTCTAGTCCCTTTGTCCAGGTTTTCGCAGCGATCGGGGTGCCTGGGGCCGCCGCAATCCTTAACTTCGTGGTATTGACAGCGGCCATGTCCGCTACGAACAGTGCAATCTTTAGTACCAGTCGTTCTCTCTACGCGTTAGCCAAAAGTGGGAACGCGCCAAAGAAGTTTAGCGACCTAAGCGCCAAGGCAGTGCCAAACAACGCGTTGACGTTCTCGTCAGTAATCTTATTTGTTGCGGTCATTCTCAACTACATCATGCCAGCGGGAATCTTTGACGCGATTGCAAGTATTTCCACAATCACCTTTATCTTTACCTGGATCATTATTATGTTTGCCCACATCAAGTTCCGCCAGCAACATCCAGAAGGGGTTTCCTACTTCAAGATGCCTGGTTTCCCAATGACGAGTTGGCTGACGATTGTTTTCTACTTTGCGATCCTGGTCATCCTCTTCTTCATTGACTCCACCAGAATTCCATTGATTATTACAGCAATAATTTTTGTCATTTTGGCATGGGGATACAATTGGACGAAGAAAAGGGCTAAATAGCAAAATTGGGCCCCAAAAAGAATACAAAAAATGCAAAAATGTTTATTTTGTAAAACCGCTTCCATTGCTTTAATGGCGCGGTTTTGTTTGATTTTTGGGTTCCCCTAATATATACTAAAAGTGTGGAAGGATATCAGGCCGGTGATGTCGAACATCTTCTCATAATAAACTACTTTGAAGAATGTTAATTTAGTAAAAACCATATTAAATTTAACAACACACCCCACTCCACATGAAAACATATAGTTTCCTTGAAAAGCATGTTTAGCTAATTAGTGGCCATATCTAGACAGTCAATTTAATGGCATTTGACAGCTAAGGTTCCTCACTTTCGATGAAGAACGGCACGGCTCATATTTAACGGATCTTGATACGTAATAAGTCAAATTGTCCCGGTATGGTATCTTTCCAGCGGAAGCGCGGAGACTGAAAGGTCTCTGCTTTTTTATGCCCTGAAACAGCAAAACGCGGTCCACCAACTAATGGGCCGCGTTTAATTATTATCTTTAGTCTGGATCCTTCAATGACTTACCACTCTTAGTATTCTTGAATGGTTCAAAGGCGTTTTCAATGATTGAGTATTCTTCAGTAGTCAGGGTTAAGTCCATTGCCTTGGCGTTAGCAACCACTTGACTAGCTTTCTTAGCACCCGGAATAACAACTGAGATCAGTGGGTTTTGTAAGTACCAAGCCAAAATCGTTTGGGCCACCGTGGCGTTATGGGCACTGGCAACTGGACGAACCTTATCAACGGCTTCCAGAATGGCACTGTAACGTGGTTCCTTGAAGTCGGCGATCTGACTCCGGATATCATCAGCAGGGAACTTAACATCACGTTCGTATTTTCCAGTCAGCAGGCCAGAAGCCAGTGGGAAGTAAGGAACGAAGCTGATTTGGTGGTCATGCAAGTAGTCCAGCATTCCTTCATTTAAGTGGTCTTGGTGGAGGAGGCTGAATTCGTCTTCAACCACATCAACGTAGCCGTCAGCGTTGGCCTCTTTAATTTGGTCCAGGCTGAAGTTGGACAGGCCAATTGCTCGAATCTTACCTTGTTCACGGAGCTTTTGAAGAGCGCCAACTGCTTCTGCCTTTGGTGTGTCGTGATCTGGGAAGTGGATGTAGTAAATATCAATGTAGTCCACCCCTAAACGTTCAAGGCTCTTATTGACTTGGTCGGTCAGGAACTTAGGATCGTTATTAATTACTTGTTCACCAGTTGAAAAGTCCTGCGCACCCTTAGTCGCAATGACAATCTTGCTGCGGTCGTGCTTGGCAACCACTTCACCAACTAATTCTTCTGAGTGGCCCAAGCCGTAAACGTAGGCACTATCTAATAAGTTAATCCCATTAGATAATGCCGCGTCGACCAATTGACGACCGTCATCATCATTTAAATTAGGAAAGAGGTTATAGCCACCAACCGCATTGGTCCCTAAGCCTAACGGGTTTGCCACAACATCTGAATGACCGATTTTGACAGGTTTTACCATATTAAAGTCCTCCTTCATAAGACTGAAAGCGAATACAACTGTTGCTTTTATTATAACTGATTGCTTGCTTAATAAGTGAAGAACTATTAAAAAACTAAGAAAGAAAATGTTATAATTTAGTTCCTTGGCAGGGGCGACACGGTCAAAAACGTGCCCAAAACGACAAATCGGTAACCATTGCCGGTTTGCCGTTTTTTGTTGTTTCATCCACGAATAAAGTAAGCGGAAGCCTTGAAAGCACTGGGGATTTACGGTAAAGTAGTAGGAGACGTGAAACAAAGTGTTTCACGAAAGGAGTACGATGAATGAATCCAGAACAATTTCGCCAAGCATTAGCTGATCAAGGGATCCAATTAACTGATCACCAGATGCAACAATTTGCTGACTACTACCGGTTATTGGTGACCACCAATGAACACGTTAACT
>CALVFC010000012.1 GCA_944326735.1 uncultured Limosilactobacillus sp.
TTGGGCTATAGCCAAGCGGTAAGGCAACGGTTTTTGGTACCGTCATGCGCTGGTTCGAATCCAGCTAGCCCAACTGTGAAACCGTCAACTGTTGGTTGGCGGTTTTTTGTTACCAAAAATTAGGAGAGCGAGTAATATGCCAAAGCAAGGACACTTTGCTAAATCGACACGATTAAAACAGTTAAATCAGTTTAAAGTTAAAAAACATGCGCAGGGTCAGACAATCGATGATCAACAGTTTATCGACTACGTGCTTGTTCGTTTTGCCTTGACCTCTAAACGAAAGTTATCCGAGTTAGCAGGGGAAACGGCTCAGCGGCTAATTATGGAAATATGTGCTGAACTTAACCCGGGAAATAATGATTTGAGCAGCATTGTTTCTAATAAGTTGGCGGAGTTGCAAAGTCGGGTTCCCTGGCAGTTTTATCGACAAGTCCTGGCAAACTGGGAACAGGTCCAACATTTTCTCCAGCGTGAAGTGCCTGCCGTTCCGTTAAGGGCACGAGTATTATTAAGTAATCCACTTAGTGAGCAAGCACTGGAACAATTGATTGCTGAATTGATTGCCCGTCAAACGACTGCTGCAATGTTTCTTAACCGTCCAGTGAATGAGCAAATTAAGAAGCAAACAGCAGAGCGGCTCTTGAAAGTGATTATTAACCAGGGACAAGTTGATTGGACGAAGATTGCTGCTTTATGGGCGCCATTTGATTTTGAACCAGCGGATAACCTCGATGAGGGAACTAAAAAGTGGCTTCATCAGTTAGCAACATTAAGTTAAATTTGCTATAATTAACATCAGTTTGAGCTGTGACGAAGTAAATCGTCAGAGCTTTTTTTTCTTTTAAGAGGGGGACTGAATGTGGCTGATATAGTACACAAAAAAGCGGATATTTATTATGCCATTGTGGCGTTAGCATTATTAACTTTTATTGGGATTATGAATGAGACGGCCATGAACGTCACTTATCCAGAGTTGGCACAAACATTTCATATTTCACTTGATACTACCCAGTGGATTACCAGTGGCTACTTATTGATGGTGACAATTGTCATGGGGACCACTGCTTACTTATTACGCCAGTTTCCGGCGCGGCGGTTACATCTGGTGGCAGTGACGATGTTTATTGTCGGCAGCGTGATTTGTGCCACCGCAATTAATTTCCCAATTCTGCTAGTGGGACGCCTTATTCAAGCTATTGCGACTGGTTTCTCGACGCCAATCCTTTTCCATTTAATTTTTACCCAAATTCCCGCAAATAAAAAGGGAATGATGACTGGTGTGGCGGGAATGATTATCTCTTTTGCGCCAGCACTAGGGCCAACTTACGGTGGGGTTGTTGTGGAGAAACTATCATGGCGGATGATCTTTTGGATTTTGCTACCCTTTGTAGTAGTCAGCCTTTACCTGGGGCAAAAATATATTCATAACCGTCCCTTTGGTAATGATAAGCCGTTTTCCTATAGTGCTTTGGTGTGCTTAGCAGCAGTCTTCATCTTGGTTGTCGGCGGAATTAGTTCGATCGGGCGTAGTGGCAGCTTCCAGTATTGTGGCATGGCAATTGTCGGTGCACTAATTCTCTTTGTCGTATTCTTATACCTCAATAACCACGGAAGATCACAGTTGCTTGACCTATCAATCTTTCGTCAGGTACCAATTCGGTTATCGAGTTTAACGTACTTTAACCTGCAGTTTATCAATATTGGGATCTCACTGGTAATTCCCGTATATGCTCAATATGCATTAGGTAGTGGTTCAATGGTCGCTGGTTTGATCCTCCTTCCTGGATCATTCATTGGGGCTTTTGTGGCTCCGCTAGGTGGTCGGTGGGCCGATCAACGGCGCTTTGCCGAGCCAGTCGTTACTGGGGCAATCATGGTTACTGTGGCATCACTGTTCTTTATCATTATTCAACGTAACCTAACACCTGTCCTGATGGCATTACTTTTTATTGTTTTGCGGGTCGGCTTTAATTTGGCATTTTCAACGACGATCTCCAATGCCTCACTAATTGTGCCTGCACAAAATTCCTCAGACGTTAACTCTGTCTTTAACATGGTGCAACAGTTTGCGGGGTCTGTCGGTACTGGATTGCTGACAGCCATTATTGCATTATGCCAAAATCGCGGCGGAGCAATGGTAAAGCAAACGATTGTCGGTGGTCGCATTGACTATTATTTAATTTTGCTTTTAGCGATCATTACTCTGATCACGGTCGGCATTAATTTTAACTGGCAAGCACGCCATAAAAGTGCATAAAAGCGCTGAGATTGATGGTTATTATCGGGTGAGAATGATAAAATTGAGCCAGTATTATTAAGGAGTGAATAGTAGTGAACAAGCAAGAATTTGTTCCCTTAATTCTCGGTAGTGATTTTAATGCATATGGCATGGCTCGCTCGATGTACGAAAAATATGGTGTTAAGTCCCACCTATATGCACGTCAGCCATTGGCACCAACGCGTTTTTCTAAAATTGTGGACTTGCATTTCTTACCTAACCTCCAGGACGAAGCAGTCTTTGCTAAGACATTGATTGCCGCTGCTCAAGAATATAAGAAAGCCGGTAAAGAGGTTGTCTTGATTTCGTGTGGGGATGATTATACGGAGTTAGTTTCTAAGCACCGTAAGGAGTTATCTCAGTATATGGACTGTCCATACGCGGATTATGATGAGGTTGCTAAGCTAACTGATAAGGAACAGTTTTATCAGGTCTGCGAACAATACGGTTTGCCATATCCGAAGACTGATATTCTGAAGCCAGACACTGATTATAAGAAGTATCAGTCGCCATTTGGTTTTCCAATTGCCTTGAAAGCGGCCGACGCTGTGCAATGGCATAAGGGGAACTTTGCCGGTTATGAGAAAGCTTATATTATTAATGACCAACAGCGGTTAACGGAAGTCCTGACCACCATCTATGAACATAGCCCATACAAGGGTGACTTGGTTCTCCAGGAATTTATTCCTGGTGACGATAGTAATATGCGGACAATTAACTGCTATGTTGATCGTAATCACCAGGTTAAAATGATGTGTCTGGGACACCCATTGCTGGAAGATTGCAACCCCACCAATGTAGGTAACTATGTCGCAATTATGCCAGCGTATGACCAACAGATTTATGACAACATCAAGCGCTTCTTAGAAAGTGTCCAATTTACTGGTTTTGTTAACTTCGATCTCAAATATGACCGGCGTGATAAACAATTCAAGGTCTTTGATTTGAATCCACGTCAGGGGCGGAGCAGTTTCTTTGTTTCCTTGAATGGTTACCAATTATCATCATATCCGGTGGAAGATTATGTCTTTGATACCTTGAAGGATCAACCAACCATTTATGCTAATAAGGATAAGAGTAAGTACCAGCTGTGGTTGGGAGTTTCTCAAAAGACATTCTTACAGTATGCTAAGGATAATGAGATTAAACATGAAGCCGAAAAGCTGATTGCGGAAAAACGAGTGGGGACGACATTCCACTACGATCGGGATATGAACCTGATGCGGTGGTTGCTTGAAAAGCGCATTAACAGTAATTACCAAAAGAACTTTGAAAAATACTTTGTAATGAAGAAATAACCAATTAACGGTTGGTAGGGCGCCCTCTACCAACCGTTTTGTAATGTTTATTGAATTTCAACTGTATCAATGTAATAATGTGGCTTGATCAACTAGTTATTATTTAAGAAAGAGATTATTTATGATTCATTCAATTGTTCATTTTATGGTGCATAATCAGGTGTTTACCCTGTTTATTTGCATGGCGATTGGTTTTGCCATTGGTGAATATAAGATTGCCGGTCGATTTAAAATTGGGGCCACTGTGGCGACCTTAGTAGTTACCTTAATTGTTGGCCAGATTGGGTCGTTTCCCCGGGATGAAATGTTAGGGACAATCTTCTTTGCAGCCTTCATGTTTTCAATTGGTTACCAAATTGGACCGCAGTTGATGGTTTCCTTGAAGTTATTTGGATCGCGGATTATTATTGCCGGGTTATTCTGGCTCCTGTCTGCACTGCTCGTTTCATGGGCCCTCTTTGCGGCGTTCCATATTGGACCCGGAATTGCCACAGGAATTATCGCGGGGTCCCTTACCCAGTCCTCAACGGTTGCTTCTTCACTAAGTACTATTAATTCTTTGCCAGTCAGTTCGGCAGTTAAGGCCACCTATGAAGCACAATTGCCGGTTGCCTATGCTTTGACCTATGTATTTGGTACATTGGGCGTTCTGATCTTTCTGCGGGACATTGCACCGAAAATACTGGGTATTAATATTTCTAAGCGCGGTCCCCAAATGGCTCGGAAGTACCACTTTCATGCGAAAAACCCTAACCCCACTTGGCGACGGACTTACCGTCTCTTACCGGGATCACCATTGGTTGGTAAAACGTTAGGCGGCTTTAATAAGTGGTCAGATTACCGGTTGATTGCCTTAGCTGCTTTTCATGACCGTGATATGACCGACCACCTCGAGTATCAACTCCAACCAGGGGACTTATTGGTAGTGATTGGCTATGCTATCCATTTTGACCAAATGCACGCGATTAAAGGAATAAAAGAAGTCTTAACGCCAACCAATGCCCCCGCTGAACGGAAATTTGTTTTAGGAAAGAATTTCAAATTTACCCAGCTAGCTATCCTCCGGCAACATGGGGTCTTTATTAACATCCAGGATCCAGATACTGGGAATGAACAGTTATTTAACCAACTACGACCGGGCAGTGTCATTTCATTGACCGGTAATACATCACGAACTGCGGCCATTTTGAAGAAGATGGGTCGCTGGCACACCAGTGATTTAGCAATCAACTTTTCACTGTTTTCCTTAGGCATTGCTGGAGCTTCCCTTTTAGGGGTTTTAGGAATAAAATTAAACGGTATTCCTTTACAATTAGGTAATGGTGTTGCCGCATTGATCATGGGGCTGCTGTTGAGTACTTGGATTGCTCGTCACCGGGACCATGATTCAATTCCAACTTCGGTTTCGGCCTTCTTCCAAAATGTGGGACTAACCCTATTCGTGGGGACAGTTGGTTTGCAATCTGCCCAGGCCTTTACCGGTGCGGTTAAATCTTTAGGAATTGGTGTATTAATCATCGGCGTGGTGGTCGCAATCGCTCCGCACTTATTGACGTTGTTATTTGGTCGCTACGTTTTGCACATTGAACCATTAGCGTTGATTGGTGCCCTGACTGGTTCGGGGACCGTGGCCGCGGCGTTAACTGAGATTACTGCCCAGACTGGTTCTGAAGGTGGGGCCTACTTTGCTGCAGCGTTGACACCTGCTTACATCATGGGGAACATCGGCATTACTTTACTAGGTCCGATCTTTGTGGCCCTACTAACATGATTAGAAATAAAACTGAGAGGAAATTATCATGCAACAATTTTTTACAATCCTAGGTGGAATGGGAACTTTAGCAACTGAATCATACGTCCGTTTGCTTGACCAACGGACACCCACCCACTCTGATCAGGATTACCTCAATTACGTAGTGGTTAACCATGCCACGATCCCTGACCGGACTAGTTGGATTCTTGACCACAGCAAGCCAAATCCGACAATTCCATTGGTGGAAGATATTAAGCAACAAAGTCAATTGAACCCCGCATTCTTTGTCTTGATCTGCAATACTGCCCACTACTCGTACAAGCAGCTCCAAGCAGCAACTGACATTCCGATCTTGAATATGCTGCAATCGACGGTCGATGAAATTAAGAAGATCAACCCGACTGCTCAGCGCGTGGGCCTTTTGGCAACTGACGGGACAATTACTTCGGGCTTATATGATTCCTACATCACGAATGCGGGATATGAGGAGGTTAAACCAACTCCAGAAATTCAAGCGATGACGGAAGACCTGATTTACAATGATATTAAGAAGGCCGGTCATTCTGATGGCGCCAAATACCATGAATTAGTCCGCAAGATGATTGAAGAACAACATTGTGACATTGTCATTTTAGGCTGCACAGAACTTTCATATGCGGAAGAAATGGATCCAGAAACGAAGTATCCAGTAGCCGATTCACAATCTATTATTGTGGATCGTTCCATTGAACGGGCGTTGCAACTCCGCCAGAAGAAATAACAATAATCAATATGGGGGACTAGGGGAATCCTAGCCCCTTTTGATATCTGGAAAAATTGGTATAGGTGACCCCAAGCATGGTAAAATAGTATCCGAATCACTTTTTAGGTATTAGTGGTGTAAGGAGGAAGAGATATGAGCTCACCAGTATATATCCAGATCCATAACCAACTTCGTGAGAACATTGAAGATGGTAAATGGAAGGTTGGTGAAAAGATTCCGGCTGAACGAGAATTAGCCGCCGATTTTGACGTCAGTCGTATGACTCTCCGTCAAGCAATTCAGGCTTTAGTTGATGAAGGAATTCTCGAACGGCGTGTGGGGTCGGGGACATTCGTTGCCAACCGCAAAGTGCAAGAAAAGATGTCTGGCGTGACCAGTTTTACGGACCTGATGCGTTCCTTGGGGAAGACGCCATCCAGTAAAACCATTTCTTACCACTTGACGATTCCTTCCCAAACAGAAATTGAAAAATTGAAGTTAGGCCAGGATGAACAGGTCGTTCGAATGGAACGGGTCCGGTTGGCCAATGATGTGCCAATTTGCTTTGAAATTGCGACGGTTCCTGCGCGCCTCATTGAAAACTTCAGCAAGGAGGAAGTCACCAATTCTTTCTGGCAAACTCTGGAAAAGAAGGCGCACCTGTTTCCGGGCCATGCTGTTCAACACATTTCAGCCACTAATGCAACGGAAAGAATTGCAACATACCTTAACGTCAAGCGAGGGGATGCACTGCTAAGAATGACGCAGCTTTCCTACCTACAAGACGGCACTCCGTTTGAGTATGTTCATACCCAGTATGCCGGCTCACGATTTGAATTTGTATTGGAAAAATAAAGAGGTATTACATAATGAAATATAAATATCCAGACGACAGTTTAGCCCTCCACACCGATGCGTATGAATTGAGTATGATGCAAACGTATTGGAAACAAGGGATTGGTAATCGTCGGGCTGTTTTTGAAGCCTTCTTCCGCAAGATGCCTTTCCAAAATGGCTATGCTGTGTTTGCTGGATTGGATCACATTATTGAATATGTCAAAAATCTGCATTTTACGGATAGCGACATTGAGTACTTAAAGAGTACGAAGCAGTTTGATGATGATTTTGTTGAGTATCTGCGGAATTTTAAATTTACCGGTTCCATTCGTAGTTTCCAGGAAGGGGACCTGGTATTTAACCATGAACCAATCTTCCAAGTTGAAGCACCAATGATGGAAGCACAACTGATTGAAACGGCTATTCTGAATATTCTTAATTTCCAGATCATGATTGCTACCAAGGCTTCCCGGATTAAGTCGATTGTCGGTCAACAGCCAGTGATGGAATTTGGTAGTCGGCGGGCGCAAGAGCTGGACGCGGCAATCTGGGGAACACGAGCAGCGTACATTGGTGGGTTCGATGCCACTAGTAATGTCCGCGCGGGCAAGCTGTTTGGAATTCCAATTTCGGGGACACATGCTCACGCCTTGGTCCAAGCCTACCGCAATGACTATGATGCCTTTAAAGCATATGCGGAAACGCATCGCGACTGTGTTTTCCTTGTTGATACTTTTGATACCCTGAAGAGTGGGGTGCCAAATGCCATTAAGGTAGCCAAGGAATTTGGCGATAAGATTAATTTCCAGGGAGTCCGGATTGACTCTGGTGATATGGCGTACTTATCAAAGAAGGTTCGTCAAATGCTGGATGATGCTGGCTTCAAGGATGCTAAGATTTATGCTTCTAATGGTTTGGATGAGAAGACCATTCAAAACTTGCAAATGCAAGGGGCCAAGATTGATGTTTGGGGAATTGGCACTAAGCTGATTACTGCTTATGACCAACCAACGTTAGGGGCTGTTTATAAGCTCGTGGCCTTTGAAGATGAAAATGGCAAGATGGTTGATACCATTAAGTTATCAAATAATGTTGCGAAGATGTCGACCCCCGGTAAAAAGCAGGTTTGGCGGATCAATGACCGTAAGGATGGCAAGAGCGAAGGTGACTATATCACCTTGGATGATGAAAATCCATGTGCAGAATCATCGCTCAACATGTTTAATCCCAACTTCCCACTTCAGCAAAAAGATGTGGATGACTTCACTGCTCGACCAATGTTGAAGGACATTTGGAAAGATGGTCAGTTCGTTTATGATGAACCAACCTTGGATGAAAGTCGGCAACGGCGGGCGCGCCATTTGGATGCCTTGTGGGATGAGTACAAGCGCGACTTGAATCCCGAAGTTTATCCAGTTGACTTGTCACAAAAGTGCTATGACAACAAGTTGAACATGATTCACCGGATTCATGAATACGTCAAGACACTCGGCAACTAGGAGGCCTTTCTAATGCGTAATCAACAGGCAATTATTATTAATGATCTGCGGGTGAAACCCTTGATTGATCCCGCTTCCGAAGTACAAGAACGGGTTAATTTCATTAAGGACTTTCTGAAGTCAACGGGGATGCATACCTTAGTCCTCGGTATTTCTGGTGGGCAGGACTCCAGCCTTGCTGGTCGATTAGCCCAGTTAGCGGTTGAAGCATTACGGAAGGACACCCACGATGACCACTATCAGTTTATTGCTGTCCGCTTGCCTTATGGTGAACAGGCCGATGAATCTGATGCGATGATGGCTATTAATGACTTTATTCATCCCGACAAGACCGTCCGGGTAAATATCAAGGACGCCACTGATGCGATGGTGAAGGCGTTAACTGCCGCGGGCACTGAAATCAGTGACTTTAACAAGGGAAACATTAAGGCCCGGCAACGGATGATTGTGCAGTACGCTATTGCAGGTCAGTATGGCGGTGCGGTCGTCGGTACAGACCATGCGGCAGAAGCGGTGACTGGATTTTACACTAAGTTTGGCGATGGCGGTGCCGACTTAACCCCATTATCAGGGTTAGATAAGCGGCAAGGGAAAGCGCTGCTCAAATACTTATCAGCTCCTGCACACTTGTATGAAAAGGTGCCGACTGCCGACTTGGAAGATGACCGTCCAATGCAGCCAGATGAAAAGGCACTGGGGGTTTCCTACCAGGAGATTGATGATTATCTGGAAGGTAAAGAAGTCAACCAGTCAGCAGCCGAAACAATTGAGAATTGGTATAAACGGACGCAGCATAAACGTCATCAGCCAATTAGTCCCCGTGACAATTGGTGGCGTTTAGCAATCACGGAGGATTAGATGGATCAAAAAGCAATTGAATTAGTTAGTCAGCAAATTCCTGATTTACGACAATCGCAAGTTAAAGCAGCATTGAAGTTAATGGATGAAGGGGACACGATTCCTTTCATTGCGCGGTATCGGAAAGAAGCCACCGGGACCCTGGATGAAGTTCAACTTCAGAATATTCATGATCAATACCGGCATGCCACGACCCTGCTTGATCGTCAGCAGACGGTGATTAATAAGATCAAAGAAGAGGGCAAGTTGACGCCAGCCCTAGAGAAGAAGATTTTAGCCGCTACCGAGTTGCAAGAGGTGGAAGATTTGTACCTTCCATACAAGCAAAAACGGCAAACGAAGGCTCAGGTTGCCCGGCAACACGGTTTGGCACCGTTCGCAAATTGGCTGTTGTCTTATCCTGATGAAGATCCTCAGGAAGAGGCCCAAAAATACATCAATGATGATGTTCCAACGGTAGAAGACGTTCTGGATGGCGCCCACGAAATTTTGGCAGAAGCCATTAGTGAAATGTCGACTGTGCGGGGATGGTTACGGAATTACACACGGGACCACGGTCAGTTAACTACCACCGTTAAACGAAATGGTGAAGAGAAGGATGAGCTGAAGACGTATGAACAGTATTACGACTTTACCAGTCCCGTTAAAGAATTAAGTTCATATCAAATTCTGGCGATTAACCGGGGTGAAAAGGAAGGCGTTTTGAACGTCAAGATCACTGCTGATGAACCGACAGTGCTCAATTACCTGCGTTTCCGCTTAGTCCGGACAAGTAAGCAAAACGCAGCTGTTAAGCTGATTGAAGATGCTTACACTGACGCTTACAAGCGCTTCTTAGGACCAGCCATTGAGCGGGAACTACGGCGTTCATTAACCGAAGCAGCTGATCAACAAGCGATTAAGGTCTTCGGTGAGAACCTTTACCACTTGCTGATGCAGGCCCCTATTAAGGGAAAGGTTGTTTTAGGATTTGACCCTGCTTACCGGACTGGATGCAAACTAGCGGTGCTTGATGAAAATGGTAAGTTCTTGACAAAGGCCGTTATTTATCCGCATAAGCCAGCACCAGAAAAACAACGGGCTGCTGCAGAGGACCAACTGATCGATCTAATCGAGAAGTACCATGTTGAAATGATCGCTATTGGTAACGGGACGGCTAGTCGGGAGTCAGAACAGTTTGTGGTCAATGCCTTGAAAAAGATCAAGCGGCCCGTCTACTATGTCATTGTCAATGAAGCAGGGGCTTCGGTCTATTCCGCCAGTCAGGAAGCCCGGGATGAATTTCCTGACTTACACGTTGAACAACGGAGTGCGATTAGTATCGGCCGCCGTTTGCAAGATCCACTGGCTGAACTGGTCAAGATTGATCCCCAATCGATTGGGGTTGGGCAATACCAACACGACCTGCCAAAGAAGGAACTAGCGGGCGAATTAGATGCTGTTGTCGAGCGGGCGGTCAACCGGGTTGGTGTTAACCTCAATACTGCCAGTTACCAACTGTTAACCCAGATTTCCGGCCTTAATAAGACGACGGCGAAGAATATTGTTAAATATCGAGATGAACACGGTAAATATACCAATCGGCAACAATTAAAGTCGGTTCCTCGCCTTGGACCAAAGGCGTTCCAACAATCTGTTGGTTTCCTGCGGATTGTTAATGGTGATAATCCACTGGATAACACGGATGTTCACCCAGAAAGTTATCCAATTGCCAAGAAGATCATGGATTCAGCGCAAATTAGCGTGGATAACCTTGGGTCAGCTGCAGCAGAAAAACAACTGAAGCAGTTAGACGTTAATGACTTTACAACGGCTAAGGCTGGTGTAGAAACTGTCCAGGACATTGTTGCTTCCTTGCAAAAGCCGGGTCGTGATCTGCGTGACTCGATGCCAGCGCCACTCCTGCGCAAGGACGTCATGACCATTGATGACCTGAAGCCAGGGATGAAACTTCAGGGAACAGTCCGGAATGTTGTCGATTTTGGTGCCTTTGTTGACATTGGTGTTAAGCATGACGGTTTGGTGCACGTCTCCAAGATGAGCAAGGAATTCATTAAGGACCCTCGTGCCGCAGTATCTGTCGGTGACATTGTGGATGTTTGGATTGAATCTGTTGATATGAAACGGCAACGAATTCAACTAACGATGATTGCACCACAAGATGAAGCCAATGACTAACGATGAGCTCCAACAACTAACTGAGCAGTGGTCATTACGTTACTTTAATCGTCCGTTTCAACACCGGATCTTCTTTAACTCGCGGTTGCGGACGACGGGTGGCCGTTACCACTTAAATGATCACCACATTGATATCAATCCGCTGATGCTAACGGAATTTGATCAAGATAATTTACGACGAGTGGTCTTACATGAGTTGTGTCATTATCACTTGCACCTTAGCGGGGCTGACTATCGCCACCGGAGCCACGCATTTCGGCGTTTGCTGGCGCAAGTTGGTGGTTCACGGTACGCGCCACCGACTAGTAAGGTGAGTCAGCGGCAGACAACGGTGTGGTTGTACCAATGTACCGGCTGTGGTGTCACCATTTATCGGCGACGACGGTTCAACGTGAACCGGTACGTTTGCCGGCGGTGTGGACATCATTTTAAATTAATTAAAAAAGTACTTGTCAACGGATAATAGACTTGCTATACTATTATTTGTTGATGCGGCTGTGGCGGAACTGGCAGACGCGTAAGATTAAGGATCTTATGGTCGATTTATGACCGTGGAGGTTCAAGTCCTCTCAGCCGCACTACTAAAATACCCAACTGATTTAATCGGTTGGGTATTTTTTTGTACTTAAAATGATCAGATTTTATTAAGTTGAGTCTTAAATCCCCTTTTATAGTCATGAAAGCGCTATACTAGAATAGTACGTTGACCTAAGGAGGTTTTATTTAATGGAAGCAGATATTAAATGGCTTGATGATCCCGAAACTTTTCGGGTAAATCAGTTACCAGCTCACAGTGATCACCATTATTATGGCAATTATCGTGAGTGGCAGACACACGCCAGTCGCTTTGTCCAAAGTCTGAATGGTCAATGGCAGTTTAAATTTTCCGCCAATCCCCAGGAGCGGCCGGTTGATTTTTATGCCGTTGATTATGATACGAGTGCGTTCGATCACATTAAAGTACCTAGTGAAATTGAGTTAAGTGACTATGCACAAAATAACTACATTAATACGCTAATGCCATGGGAAGGGAAAATTTACCGGCGTCCGGCATATGCGCTGAGTGCAGACGATGCCCAAGAAGGCTCGTTTAGTGAAGGTAAGGACAATACGGTTGGTTCGTATGTCCGGCACTTTGACCTTGATCCCGCCCTTCGTGGGAAGGATATTCGGGTCTGCTTTGAAGGGGTCGAACGGTCCATGTACCTATGGTTGAATGGCCACTTTATTGGCTATGCTGAAGACAGTTTCACGCCATCTGAGTTTGACCTGACTCCTTATATTCAAGACGAGGATAATGTGATCGCTGTGCGGGTATATAAGCACAGCACTGCTTCCTGGATTGAAGACCAAGATATGTTCCGCTTCTCTGGTATTTTCCGGAATGTTGAACTAAAGGCGGCGCCAGTAACTCATATTGAAGACTTAACGATTATGCCTCGCGTCAATGATGACTTCCAGACGGGGACCTTTAACTTTGCTGCTCGTTTGAGTGGGGAACAAGCTGGTTCTGTCCGTATTCTAGTTCAAGACGCTGATGGAAACGCCGTAGTGGATGAGACGTTGCCAACCGATGAAAATATCGAGCTCAATGAAATCGCGGTTGAAAACTTACACCTGTGGGATAACCACCATCCATACCTCTACCAACTGCTTGTAGAAGTACGAGATGCTGATGGACACTTAATTGAACTAGTACCATATCAATTTGGTTTCCGGCGGATTGAAATTAGCCCGGACCACGTTGTATTACTGAACGGCCAGCGCTTAATTGTCAATGGTGTTAACCGTCACGAATGGGATGCCCGCGGCGGACGTTCTGTTACTAAAGCCGATATGGAAGCCGATATTAAGACCTTCAAGGAAAACAATATCAATGCGGTACGGACATGCCACTATCCAGATCAGATTCCGTGGTACTACTTGTGTGACCGTAACGGGATTTACATGATGGCGGAAAATAACCTTGAATCACATGCTACCTGGCAAAAGATGGGGGCCATCGAGCCATCTTATAATGTTCCTGGTTCAGTTCCACAGTGGAAGGAAGTCGTTGTCGACCGGGCACGGACAAACTACGAAACTTTTAAGAACCACCCGGCCATCCTATTCTGGTCACTTGGGAACGAATCATTTGCCGGGGATAACCTCGTTGCGATGCAGCAATTTTACAAGCAACATGATGCAACCCGGTTAGTTCACTACGAAGGAGTTTGCCATACGCATAATTATCAAAAGCAAATTCCAAGCCTGGACCCAGCAAATTATTTGCCAAAGACAGACTGCAAAGACTACCGACCAGAATTATCAGATGTTGAATCCTGGATGTACTTACCACCACACCAAGTGGAAGAATACTTGAAGAACAACCCTGACAAGCCATTTATGGAATGTGAATACATGCATGACATGGGTAATTCTGATGGTGGCATGGGTTCATACATCAAATTGCTAGATAAGTATCCACAATACTTTGGAGGATTCATTTGGGACTTCATTGACCAGGCACTAATTGTTCACGATCCAGTTTCTGGTCAAGATGTCATGCGCTATGGTGGCGACTTTGATGATCGTCACTCTGACTATGAATTCTCTGGTGACGGACTAATGTTTGCAGATCGGACGCCAAAACCAGCAATGCAGGAGGTTAAGTACTACTATGGCTTACACAAATAAATTTAAAGTGATTTATGGGGATGGAACCCTGGGCATTGATGGGGATGGCTTTGACTACATCTTTAGCTACGAAAAGGGCGGCCTGGAATCCCTAAAGATTAATAACAAAGAGTGGCTGTACAGAGTACCAACGCCAACTTTCTGGCGGGCAACCACTGATAATGATCGCGGGAGTGGTTTTAATTTGAAAGCGGCTCAATGGCTCGGCGCCGACCAGTTTACGAAGTGTGTTGGCATTCAACTGACTGTTGACCAGCACCACTTTGCAGATCTTCCCGTCGCACCAACGACGAACCAGTTTGATAATCAGCAGGAAGCCAGTCAAGTTGAAATTACTTATACTTTTGCCACTTTGACAGTGCCATCGACTAAGGTTACAGTAACGTACCTGGTTGATGGTCAGGGGCAAATTAAGGTCACTGGTCATTATTACGGCCATCAGGACTTACCAGAACTGCCAGTGTTTGGTATCCGGATGATTATACCAACCACGGCGACGGGCTTTGATTATGACGGCCTTTCTGGCGAGACTTACCCTGACCGAATGGCAGGCGGTCGGCCAGGCCATTATCATTTTGATGGCCTTCCTGTGACTAAGTACCTCGTTCCTCAGGAAATGGGGATGCACATGCACAACCAACAACTGGTCATTCACCGGAACAGTACACAAAACAATGCTGATCACTCTCACGCCAACTTTGATCTGCGGATTGATGCTGACCAGCAACCATTCAACTTTAGTTGTTTGCCGTATACTGCAGAAGAACTTGAGAATGCGACCCACATTGAAGAATTACCATTAGCGCGGCGGACGGTCTTAGTTATTGCCGGCGCAGTTCGTGGTGTCGGAGGAATTGACAGTTGGGGCAGTGATGTCGAACCTGCTTACCATATTGATTCCGCCAAGGATATTGAATTCTCCTTCGTTTTAAATGCGCAATAAGTAATAAATGGACCCTTAGCACGGTTAAATGCTAAGGGCCTTTTTGGTCATGATTGTCAGTTATCCAAAATCAGAGTAGGATAATCTGTAACAAAGAGAGAAAGAAGATGGATTTGTGCTCACGGTATTTATTTCGGCCGTTTCCGGTGTCTCCATTATTTTAATAATGGTGTTAATCGGCTTTATCCTTAATGAACGCGGGTGGTTTAATCCACAGTCACCACGGGTGATTTCCCGGATTGTTACTGAGATTGCTCTGCCATGCTACATGGTAACGACAATTATGAAGGACTTTACGGCCAGTGAACTGAAAACACTGTTACCTGATTTACGTTATCCTGTGCTGTCAATGGTAATCCTGTTTGCATTATCGTTTGTGGTGGCCCGGGTGATTGGAATTAAGAAGGAACACATCGGACTCTTTTCATCGATGTTCTTTAATTCCAATACCGTATTCATTGGCTTGCCGATTAACTTGGCTTTATTTGGCTCGCCTTCAATTCCGTACGTGCTGGTCTACTACATGGCTAACACGACGTTCTTCTGGACATTAGGTGTTTGGTTGATTCAAAAGGATGGTCGCCATGAGGCCAAGATTAACGTTAAACAGGCCTTGCAGAAGATTTTTTCACCGCCACTATTGGGATTTATCGTGGGGGTAATTCTGGTGATCCTCCATTGGCACTTGCCTAAGTTCTTGATGTCCACCTTATCTTATGTTGGCGGACTAACCATCCCGCTCTCGATGATTTTTATCGGTATTGCCATTTCGAATGCGGGGTTAAGTCGTGTCCGGATTAATCGGGATGCTCTTGGTATCTTGCTCGGCCGCTTCTTGTTTGCCCCGTTTTTGATGACATTATTAGTACTACCTAGTCATACGATGTCGCCACTAATGAAGCAGGTATTTATTCTCCAAGCGGCGATGCCTGTGATGACCAATGCACCAGTAGTTTCCAAATTATATTCTGCTGATGCAAACTATGCTGCCATTATGGTTACGGAAACGACCGTCTTGTCGGTAATTGTCATTCCAATATTAATGGTCATTGTGAAGACTTTTGTCCAGTAAACAATTACCATGAATGGTTGTTAAATTGTACACAAGTGTGTATCATTGAGACTGTTAAAGGAGTGGCTAAATATGGTGAAGTTAGTAATTGTAAGGCATGGTCAAAGCCAAGCCAATCGTGATAATATCTTTACGGGCTGGACAGACGTCCCCTTAACTGATCAAGGTGTGGAACAAGCCAAGGCAGTCGGGCAAGAGCTGGCTCACCTGGGACTGCAGTTTGCCGATGCACATACTTCATACATGTCACGGGCCATTTGCACCCTGAATATTGTCCTGGATGAAATAGAACAGTTATATATTCCGGTCCACAAAACATGGCGGTTAAATGAACGGCATTACGGGGCACTGAGCGGCCTCAATAAAGCCAAAGTGAAAGAAGAGGTTGGTGCTGAACAATTGCATGAATGGCGGCGGGGTTATGCTGCATTGCCACCACAATTAAAGCAGCGCCAGCATGAACGGCGCTACGATCGTCTCGGTGTTAAAATGCCGTTAAGTGAAAGCTTGGCAATGACGCAGAAACGGCTATTACCATATTGGCAGGATCAAATTGCGCCCCGCTTATTGGATGGTAAGAATCAACTAATTGTCGCTCATGGTAGTTCGTTACGGGCATTAATCAAGTATTTGGACCGAATCCCTGATGATCAAATTGACAAGGTGGAAGTACCAAATGGTAAGCCAATCTTGTATGAATTTGATGAACACTTGAATATCCTTAATAAGACTTTTATAACAATGGATGGTGAATAAGATGGCAATTCATGAATTAACCAATAATCCCAACCTGAGTGGGCAGGTGCGGCTGATTGATAACATTACCTATGCGGCAGTCGATGGTGAACCTATTAAGATGGCAATCCTAGCACCGTGGACACAGCGCTTCCCGCAAAAATACACAACCGTGCCCCGTCCACTGATTGTGTTTGTCCAGGGGAGTTCTTGGCGGCTGCCTCACTTGGGAGAAGAGATTCCCCAACTCGTGCAATTTGTGAAGAAAGGCTATATTGTAGCTACTGTTCAGCACCGTAATTCACTGGATGGACACCCATTCCCAGCCTTCTTACAGGATGTTAAGACCGCAATTCGGTTTTTACGGGCTAATGCCCAAAAATATGCTATTGATCCTGAACGCGTCGCTTTATGGGGAACCTCATCTGGAGCCAACGCGGCGATGTTGGCCGGACTGACCAGTGATGACCCCGCATACGAAACGGCAGATTATGCTAACCAGTCTGACCGGGTCAACGCAGTGATTTCCTGCTTTGCACCGATGGACGTTGCCGATACTTTTGCTCACGCACAAAAGGTGCCGGGAAGTGACCTGCTGCAGTTCTGTTTATTTGGTTCCGATACTAGTAAGTGGGACCAGGTTAAAGCAGAGATGAGTCCGTTGAAACACGTTCAGTCAGGCAAAGATTATCCAGCATTCTTGCTGTTCCATGGTGATGCGGACCAAATCGTTCCATACCACCAAATGGAAGAAATGTATGATGCCCTGAATAAAGTTGGCGCCAAGGTTGAGGCTTACCGGGTAAAGGGGGCCAATCACGAGCGCGACTTTTGGAGTCAAGCAGTTTATGATGCTGTTGCGAAATTCTTATCGCCAATTGAGCATCCCACGGTTACAGAAAACTAATTTAAACAATCAAAAGCAGGCAACCATCACGGCGATGGTTGCCTGCTTTAATATTTAATG
Source organism: uncultured Limosilactobacillus sp. (assembly GCA_944326735.1). The sequence continues at coordinate 17,840 of CALVFC010000012.1, forward strand.
AACTATGCCAATGTGCCCATTGGATCCCATGGCTTCAAAACAGCGGGTGCTTCAGCTTGCGCTTTGGCCTGCTTATCATTGAGGTACTTCTTGTTAACCACAATTTGGTAAACGTATTGGTCCATCCATTCATCACTCATAACAAAGTAACCCTTAGTACCAACTTTGGAACCCCAGGAGTTTTCAACTTTCCATTTGGTTGGCTTACCGTCAACCAAGTCCACTCCGGTGATCACCATGGCGTGGTCCATCATGCTTTGCTTATAATCCAGCATATCAGCTTTGGTCATGTTGAGGTCCACATTAAACAACTTATCAAAGTCGAAGGTATTGAGGGCCATAATGCCAAGTTTGGTTTCTGAGTACTTAATGACATCAGAGCCAAACCAGACGCTTTCGCCAGCTTGTAATTGCTTAATGGCCAGATCCTTCAAGTCTTGCATTGGCAGGTTAAGGTGCTTG
>CALVFC010000013.1 GCA_944326735.1 uncultured Limosilactobacillus sp.
CATGTATCCAACTGTTATTCTATTGTCGAAAGTTTCACCTGTTCTACCATCATATAAAGTTAACTTACCATCTTCTGTTACACCTGCGTGATTATAAGTAGGGTAAACAAATACATTAGCTGGCTCTGTGGTTTGATGACCATCTTTATTTACAGTCCAATCACCATTAAGCATTGCCTTATATCCATCAATCGTTGGTACACTAGCTTTGATGTTGTCCCAACTTGTTGGTAAGTTAGTCCAAGTACCAGAAACAACCTTATACCCATTAGTGAAGCCGTCTTTGTTGTAGCTAGCATCAAATAGCCATGGCGCTTTATCCGTTCCTTCACTTATCTTGTCAGTTACCAAGTCACCTTGGCCGGTTCTGGTGTAGTAAATATCAAGAACAGCGTCAGTAGATGCTTGTTCACCAGCATGTTCACCAGCACCATATACATAATGAACCGTAATCTGACGAGTTTGTGATTCAGTTACTTCACCATGCTTGTGAACCAACTTAATTTGAACAACAGTTGGGTTAGCTGAGTCAGTTGATTGATTTAAGAAAGTAATGTTGTTTGGTTCAGTTTGACCAGTTGCCAATTCATAGTTAGTTGGAATGGCTAAACTTACAGGAACCTTTTGACCAGCCTTACCAGAAACTGTAACTGGGTTACCGACAATCTTATTGTTGTCATCTGTGTCAATAAATTGATATTGAACGTATTGAGTCTCAGTACCTTCCTTAATTTCGAAGGCTGCAGAACCGTTGACAGCATCAGCCGCAAACTTCACGTTAGACTGACCATTTTGACCAGTGCCAGCATCGCTCTTAATTTGGTTTTCGATGTTAGTGATACCATCTTGGGTCAGCTTAATCGTGTACTTGCCGACTGCAGTTGGATCACCAATCTTAGTTGTACCGGCTTCGTTGTACCAGTCGTAATCGCCATTCTTCAGAGTGTAGGTCTTTTGAGTACCAGTAGCTCCTGGGAAATTAATTGTAACTTTAATCTCACCATTACTGTTAAGTTCAGTTACAGAGACGGGATCACCATTGTAAGTCTTAGAGTTAGACCCGCCTAACGTACCAGTAGCATTGGCTTGGGTGATAGTGTACTTCAAATTACCAGTATCAGCTGAGCCAATACCGTAATTAACCTTTGTTGCGTCAACACTAAGTGAATAGCTACCCACATTAATAGGTGCTTCATTATCACTAGTGTTCCACTTCAAGTCACCACTTGTTAATGGCAGAGTTACTGTCTTGCCGGTAACAAGATCTGTACCAGTTAAGGTTGCCGTCTTGGTAAATTGCCCAGCTTGACCATTGTATTCCTTAGTATCACTACCAGTTACTTTAACGTCGCTTAACTTGTGAACAACGTTAATAGTAAATGTCCGGCCCATCATTACAGAAGTATCTTTTGTATCCCACCGATAATTTGGAATCCACCATTCTGATGCTTCTGTAAATGGTTTCCAGTAGCTGGAAGCAAAGAAATTCTTATTGCTTCCTGGGTTACTCCAATCAACACCCTCTGGCTCACCGTCTAAACTAATTACTTTGTAGTTCCATGGATTTGTTAAACCATGTTGAGTGAGGTTTGTATAACCACCATTAACTGGCTTGCTAATATCATATTCAAATACTTGTTTATTATCAGTCTTATCGTAAACAACTACTTTGAAGTGCATAACTTCATTGTAGTTAATGTTAACAACTTGACTTGCTGGATCATTAGCGGTCAATTTAGGAATTGTGTTATTAGCAAACGAGAGAATAGTCCCCTTATCATTGGTAAAGGACTTGAACTCATAATATTGTGGGATTAATGGTGTATATGCGGTATTGTTGCTACTCTGTTGAAGAGTCCAACCTTTATAACTTACTACTTTATTTTCAACTAAATCATAAGTACCAGCACGGGTGAAGGTAGCGCTCTGATCTACAGTCTTCGTACCATTTGGTAAATTATCATTAATCGTACGAGTAATTGTCTTCTTTAAACCTAGCTCTTCAGCTGTCTTACCAGTTGGAATAGTGTCTGGCTTTGAACCATCAACATCTTGAGTCTGGTGAATTAAATGAATTGCAACGGTCTTTTCATTAGTACCATCGGAAACTATATAAGTAGTTGGTAGCTTACCAGCAACCAATGAAATGTCAGGTTGGTTTGGTGCTAATTCATAGTTCGTTGGCACTCCTAAAGCAGGATCGATAGTAGTAACTTGACCAATTACCATATCTTGTGATTGTTGGTTACTTACTTGAGCACCATTCTTATCGTCGTCTACATACTCAAAAGTAATCTTTGCCTTAATAGCATAGTTCAGATTACCATCAACCTGAATGTAGTACTTAGAGTTAGCAGCTTGTAATTTCTTAAGGCCATCCGGAGACAACTTAAGTGTGTAATTACCAGCATCTGTAGGTGCAGAATTAAGCTTAGTGTTATCTTTGTACCAATCAAAATCAGCAGCAGTGATTGTTGATGGAATTGTTAATCCACTATCATTTGACCATGAAATACTGTCATTAAATGAAGCAGGCTGTCCATCGTAAGGCTTAGAATCAGAGCCAGCAACTTTTGGTGTCTTATTGAGTAAGTAAGGAGCTTGAACCGTGATCGTTGAAGCATTAGCCAAGGCTGCTAAATCACTAGCACTAGCATCACTTAAATTAATGGAAAGAGTATTTGTATCCTTATCCCAACTGTATAGCTTCTTAATAGCGGTCTGCACAGTACTGTCATTGCCGTTATCAACACTAATATTGAAGCGACTACCACTCGTACCATTTGCTGCATTTGGTACTAGGGTGTATGTCTGCCCATCAGTCGTTGTGATTGTTGGCGTAAATGTGTGATTGAATGTGTTGGAACCACCAAGTGTCCAATCGCTGTAACCAGTAATCTTACCCTGGTTGTCGATGATAGCTGTTCTCTTCAGTGTAATAGTTGTAGAAGCAGGCAGCGTTACATTAGTAATCTTGTTCCCAAAGCCATCAACATATTGAATATTTTGTGTAATGGTCTTCGTAGTTTCACTATCTGGAACCTTCAAGAAAACATTGTAACTTGTCTCGTAGTAGTTGCCGTTCTGATTAGAGCTTGGGAATTTAGCTAAAGTACTTGAACCAACGTAGGTCCAACCATTAGTCTTCCAGTCCCAACCATTCTTGGTAGTATCCCAGCTACCGCTTGTTGGATTTGGATTGAATGTGAAATCTTTATTTGGTTCACCATCAACATTAGTGGTTGTGCCGGCGATTTCATTACTTATATCGGTATTAGAAGACTTGCCAGTAACATTGTAGTAATGAACAATAACTCGTGCAGCTGGTGTAATCTTGTATGTTACATCACTAGCAATTGAGTCAAAGCCATATTTAGGATTTGCTTTTTGAAGTGCCTGTAAAATGGCACTGTCAATCTTGCCATCTGTACCAGTCTTTAAGCTCAAGCCATAAATTCCAGTATCTTTTGGAGCGGAGGCACCATTACTCCAAACCAAGTCACTATCTTTTAATGAAGAGTAGTCAACAGTTACTGATTGTCCAGTTACGGCATCAGTTGCTGATAAGGAAAGTGTGCCCGTAAAGTTTCCGGGTTTACCGTTATACATTTTAGAATCTGTACCAGAGACTTTAACATCCTTCAATTTGTGAATGACGTGGATAGTAAAACTCCGCCCCATCATTACTGAAGTATCCGATTCATCCCATTTGTAGTTTGGATTCCACCATTTAGTATCGGGGTCAGTAAATGGCTGCCAGTTATCCGAGGCAAACATATTGACGCTCTTAGTGTGATCATTCCAATCAACACCTGCCGGTTCACCATCGAGCGATACTGATTGATAATCAGATGCGTTATGCCCTGTCGTGTCTTTGAATCCTTGATCAATACCACTCCAACCGCCATTAGTCGGTCTAATAATATCAGTACTATAGATATCTTCACCAGTCGTGTCATCTCGAATAGTCACACTGAAGTGCATTACTTCTGTATAGTTGATATTAATTGTCTGGTTTGGAGTATTGATATTAAACTGATCGTCATTTACAGCAGGAATAGTGTTATTAGTAGTTGGTTCTGAACTACCCGTGATCGTAATGTCGTAGAACTGTGGATTTTGAATTGATGGTGTATATGCTGTCCAACCATTGCTTTCAAGAGTCCAATCCTTACTATAACTATTAGCTACTATCATTTTATCAACCCAATCATAAGTAGCCGTCCGTGTGTAAGTTACATTCTGCGTTACGGTCTTATGGTCGCCTGGAATATTATCATTAATCGTACGAGTAATATTCTTAACTAAGCCTAACTTTTCAGCATCTTCGCCAGTTGGAATGGTGCTTGGCTTTGAGCCATCCACAGTTGTTTCATTATGAGTCAAGTATACATAGTAATCAGTGACATAGTAATTGCCGTCAGCTGATAAAGTCCCGTTAGCTGGAAATGTGTTTGCACCACTTTGGCCAGCTAAGACATAGTTGGCTGCTGTGAAATCCCAGCCGGAGCTCAAATTAAGAGTATCGCCAGCTGTACCATCAACATTTGAAGTGTGATCATTGAGTGCTGTCCCTGATGTAGGTGTCCAGCCAGCTGCTGGTTCAGTTTCACCATTTACATCACGGTAATGAACAACGATTCTTGAAGCTGGAGTGATCTTGAATTCAGCATAATCATCAGCATTAAATGAACCTTCACCATCTGTTAAGTGGATTTGAAGACTCTTATTTAAACCTGCAGACAGCTTGCTAGTTAGCCAGTCTGCAATATGTTGCTTACCAGTTTGGTTCAACTTGATGTAGTAAGTACCTACGTTTGTTGGACTAAAGGTTTCACTGGTACCTGTATTGTTAGTGAACGGAATGTAATTTCCATGTTCATCCTTTGTGTACCAGCTTACATCACCATTTTGTAAAGTGTAGGTCTTTGTAGCATCAGTAGAACCTGGGAAGGTCAATGCGACCTTAATAGTGCCACCAGTAGTTACTTGGTCAAAAGTGGTCTTCTTACCGTCATATACACGTTGATTGCTACCAGAAAGATCTCCTTTTATATCAGCGGGTTCAATAGTATAAGCAAGTTTTGTATTAGTTAAACTCTTGCCTGGATTAGCTGCCTTTAACTTATTAAATCCTTGAGTGGTGAACTTGAAATGATAAGTTCCAGCATAAATTGGCACCGTGTTTAGTGGTTTGTCATTATCATCAACCCATTCAACGTCCTTATCAGTTAATCCTGAAGGAATGGTAATGGTTTCCTTACTATCATCTGAAGGTTGTAATTTAGTGATACCATCGTTTAACTTCTCAACAATATTTACAGGTTGATTATCAAAAGTTTGCTTAGATTCACTGTCAGGTGTAATCCACATACCGGCTTCTAAGTTAACTTTAACTGGGACCAGTAGGTAACCGTCATTGTAGTCACCATCATTACGGTGCTTAGTGTAATGGATCAAGACATATAGTTCTTTTTCACCATTCTTGTTAATATCATCCTTGGTTAAAGCATGATAGCCAGTGACTGGCATCGTCTTACCAGCTGCATCAGTAAAGCTTAAGGTGGTTTCACTACCAGTATTCTTAGCTACCCATTGGATTGCTTGACCGTAAGTACTTAACGCGGTTCTACCTAAATCACCTAACTGAGCTTGAGCAGTGGTGGTATTAAATGAACCTATATCACCAGCAACAAAAGTCTTGTTGGCTTTGGTATTTACAGTTGGGTAGTAGACTTGAATACCCTTAGTCGTTTGTCCAGGCTTGTCAAGTTGAAAATTATTGATGACAGAGCCATCATTGAAAGTAATCGTCATTGTTGGCTGATCCTTAACATAGGACCAGTGACCAGTACCATCATCCTTAGGCCAATCCAATTTTGGTAAAAGACTGTGAGCACCGTTAATGGCAAATTTATCTACTATCCGTTTGTAGAGCTTGATTTGATCTTGAGTAACTCCACTCTTCCACACAATTTCATCAATGTTAACGCCCCAAGTATTGGTGTAGCTTGGGTCTGCAGCAGCAATATCGCTTTCTGCTTGGCTTTGGCCAGTAATTGAAGTTACCTTACCAGCATCTTGGCCTGTAGTAGCATTATTATAACTACCATAAGTACCAATCGTATGAGAGTTCATATGATCGATGGCGTCTTTAATCTTTTGACCATATTGATCAGCTTCAGACTGAATATTAATAGTTACAGGAATGACTTGGTAACCGTCTGGAATATAATTACCTTGATCATTCTTGATTAAGTTGCCGTTTTTATCAATCTTAAAGTAGCTAACTTTAACATAGCCAGTGAATGAAGTGTGAGTCTTACTCCAAGTGGTGTCGTACTTATAAGTTGTTCCATTAATTGCATGATCACCACTAGTGTCAGTTACCCATTCATAGGTTGGAGCCCAGTTTGGACTACCGTTAGCAACATCAATTTCTGAATGATTAATGGCGCTTTCGGCACTAATGGCACTGTTACTACTATTATCGATAATTTGACCGCCATTCACGTTACGAGGGCCATCGGCTTTAGCGCCACGTAGACTTACTGTAACACCTACGTCTTTGCTGCCATCACCAAAATCAACGTCGATAGAAGCCTTAGTCTTGTCCGCGCCTGTACCTGGCTTTTGGTTCCAAGCAATTGACTTAACTGGGTAGTCATTGTTTCCAAATTGACTTGGATCAATTTTTAAAGTCTTAGTTGAACCGTCAAAGTCGGTGTAAGTTGCTGTAATGTGATCAGCTGCTGAAGTGTTGTCAAAGTCTGAAGAAGGTTGACCAACGTGAATATCAGCTGCTGTACCATTGACCTTGACAATGTCTTTCAAGGCCTTAACAGTTACCTTAATGATCTGATAACCATCATCACGGGTATATTTCTTTAATGAACCAGAATCACCCGGAATTGCATCATCATTATAATAATTGGCATGATATTGGACCAAAACATAGAGATTGTGTTCACCAGCAGTCAGAGAACTCTTAAATCCATGGGCCTGCTTAATTTGGTCCGCTGTCATCCCTCTTTTTACATAGGTACTTGGATCAACGTCATCAAGCCAAGTATATGTTGGTTGGAAATCGACGCCTAAGCCTTTGTAATTGGTCAGACTATTCTTGTTACGAATTGCTTCATTAGCGTTGTTATCAGTTACTGTATGCCAAGTGTTGCCACCATTAGTCGTCGCAAAAGAAGCTTTAGTACCTAATGCTGAGACAATTGTTGTTGGAATGTTAAACTGCTTGGATTGACTAGGTTTTCCAGTTGATGGATCATTAGAAAACATAAATGCAATACCAGCAGTAGGAGTCCAAGCTTCAGAACCATCACTAGCAGCTGGCGTATTGTGTGGCTGTGTCCATACAACATTGGTAAGAATACCATCTTTAGCCAGATTAGCTCCCGTAAAGACCATATCGCCTATAACAATTTTGGTCATAATATCAGGACTAGCAGCTAATTGTTCGTCACCATTTGGAACAGAATTATCTTGCAGAGCATGAGTAACTGCCTGACTGGCCTTTTCATTAGTATCGTTAAAGACAGTAGCCCAGGTTGTCTTGTTACCCAAAATAAGGAATTCCCATTGCTTAGTTTTCCGTACCATTGTGGAGGACTTTACCATTCATAACAGCATAGATGTACTTACCATCACTAAGAGAATTAGAATAATCCTTGTCCCAAGTCAGTTGAACAGAGTAACCAGTAGGTAATTGGTCCATATGAATTGGAACTACATCACTAATTTTAGGGAAAAGATTGGAACCGTTTATGTATAAGCCACCACCAGCATACTTGTTATCAGTGAAGGTTGGATCACCTAAAAATCCCGGATCCCAGTCAATAATTCCTGTTTGGCCTGGATTGTTCAATGTTGGTGTTTGCTCAGTAACTTTACTTTCCGTTAAGAAGTTTGAATTAATAGATGCCGCTGCTGAAGTGGCCTTGGTATTTGCAGATGAGTTTGCTGGGGTTGCAGGATTTTCGGCGCTAGCAGGGATAGTGAGAGTTTGGGTAGTGGACACAGAAGATGAGACAGCAGAAGCAGCAGAAGTAGCCACAGCACTTGCTGAAGAGGCCGCAGTAGATTGGGTAGACTGGTCCCCTTGAATAGCAGTGGACCCATTGGCAGAGTTTTCTACACTGGACGCACTATTATTGGCACTACCACTTGTTGGACTGGCCTCTTCTACGACAGGCTGGTCCTCCTCCGTTGCGGCTTTAGCAAAGTTTGGGTTACCAAAGCTAAAGAAGGTCATTCCGATCATTACGGATGCGACCCCGACTGTTAATTTCCGTAATGCATATTTTGGTAATTTATCAGACTTAAACATGTTATTTTCCCCTCTCACAACACTGTCTAAACAGCTATTAATTTCTTATTGCCAAAATTATCATCTGTTAAGCAAAATCATCTGAATTATTTTAATAATATAATCCTTCTGAAAGCTTTATTATACTACTTTCATAACCTTTTTTATAGGAATTCGATCTCTTAAACACATCAGGTGTAAACGTTAAAAAGTGACTCCTACCAAACGTAAGAGTCACTTTTCAGTCTTTAGTTTTGAAGGGCATTCCATTCTTTCCAAGTCGTCAGGTTACTGATGCTATCAAGCGCATCGTAAGCCCCCGTACTCAGTTTTTGGAGCAGCTGTGGGTCTTTTAACATTTTGACAACTGCATTCTCCATCTTTTTAGCATTATTTAGTGGAATGAGCTCACCGTTCACCCCAGACTTAACCATTTCTGCTGGACCGTACAGGTAGTCATACGAAACCACCGGAACCCCGTGGGCAAGCGCTTCACCCATGGCCAGTGGCTGCCCGTCAATCCGGCTAGCGTCCATAAAAATCTGGGCACTGTTGTAGACTTGCTCAAGGTCTGGATGATATCCAGCAAAGGTAACTACGCCATTCAGCTGATTATCTGCGACTTGTTTCTTATACTTTTGAACATCAGCATTACTACCGTATCCATATAAAGTTAGCCGTGCTGCCGGGCACTTCTTTTGGATGCGGCTGAAGATATCAATCAGTTTGCTGATCTGTTTATCTTCGCCTAACCGACCTACGTAAATGATCGAGCCACGTTGCCTAACATTCATTGGCACTCGTGGTAAGTTGGTCTTCACTGGCACCGCATTGATTGCATAAACCGGTTTGTCATCCCCGATCCGCTTCTTCAGCATCTCGGCCTGGGCCTTAGTCATCGTAATGACGCCGTCCCATTTATCAAAGTCATTTACCAACGGTCCTTGCAACATGGAATTTAGTGGACCAGTCTTAAGGTTGTCACCATCATTGACGTGGTTCATCGCGATCCACAGGTACTTCTTGGCCTTAGTCCGCATGTTTTGAACCGGTTGGATGGCCATGGCTGGCCGGTCGGCAATAAAGACGTTATTTTCACCATTGGCCTTGTTCACTTCATCAAGGAAGAATTGGAAAAGGTCGTCTTCACTATCAAAGAAGTAGTCCTTGCCATTGTAGTCACGCAATACATTCAGGGAATTAATCGGTGTATCTTGAACGGACTTCACATAGTACCGTTCCATGTAAATGGTCTTGTCTGGACGGTAGTAGCGTTCATAGCTCATTCGACCATCCTGGCCGAAGAATTGGTCAACCGCCTTAAAGCCTCGGAGGTCATACTGTTGACGCAGGTTAAGGTTTCCGGCAACGTCGAACCAGTCGATGTGGTTAACTAACCCAATTGTTCCACCAGTAAAGTAAACGATACAGATCAGTCGATCGCCATCTTTAACTTCTTGATAGTTATTCCCGGTACCCACCTGATATTCAATTGGCAAGTTCAAGTCCTTAACACGGCATTCGTGGCCCTGGTAATCAGTCGTGCCCGCAAAGAAGTCATACATGTTGACCAACTGATCATCAGTAAGGCCAAACCGCCGCAAAGTAGCATGAATAATCTGGTCAAAGTTACGGGTAACCAGCTTAGCAGGGACATTATGATTCTTAAACAACTTCAGCCGCTTCATTTCCGCGTGTTCAATACTGGAGTTATTGCTAAGTAAGTATTGGTTTACGAAAAAGTACATTATTCAGCGGCCTCCTTTTCCTTCATATCATTGACTAATTCATTCCATAGCTTCATGACGTTAGGTTCAGAATAACGTTCACTGTCCTTATAGGCATTCTCACTAAACTTAGCAAGCTTCTCCTGATCGGTTAATAGGCTAATGATGACCTTTGCCAATCCATCGATATCCCCGTTAGTTGTCAAAATTCCGTCTTGACCATTGATGACGACATCAGCGGGCCCATACTTAATATCGTTAGCAACGATTGGCAACCCATGGGATTGTGCTTCAACTAAGGATAGTGGCAACCCTTCCGCCCGACTAGGCAGGATCAATAGCTGGGCATCATTGTAAACGGCATTTGGATCATTCGTGTACCCATGGAAGGTAACAGAATTATCAATCTTTTCATCTGCGACAATCTGTTTGAGCTTCTTGTCAAAGTTATCATTTGCATATCCCCAGAAGTCCAACTTAGCGTCCGGCACCTTGGCAATTACTTGTGGCCAGGCCTTCAGCAGTTGGTCCTGTTGCTTTTCAGGTGAAAGGCGGGCAACCATGACCACCTGGTTTTTCGTCCGCTTTTCGAATGGAACATGCTGAGCTTCAAGGACCGCCTTCGGAACAATTGGTCCAGGGATCCGGTATATTTTGGTCCCGTACTTAGCAAAGCGATTCTTAACATCCACTTGTTGCTGAGGAGTCAGCGTAATAATCCCATCCCAGTCTTTGATGTGGTTTAGTCCCCAGGCGTAATTGTAATTTAGCTGCGAGTGCAACATATCATTGTTGTCATTAACGTGGTCATTGTGCAACTGCATTGCCCGGAAAACCCGATGTTTCATGTGGAGCACTGACCAACCCACTTCATATGCCCGGTCCACGACAAAGCCCACGGGTTCACCGTTCGTGAGCTCTTCGTCGGTAACTAATTCATCGTAAAAGAACCGCGTCAATTCATCCAGATTAGCAAATTGGTAATCATGACCGTGGTAATCCATCAGGTGGTAAGTATCGACAATCTTGTCCCGCTTGTTCTTCAAGTGTTCCAGTTGAATGGCGATTGAGCCATCTGGACGAAGGTAGTTTTCGGTTGCAATGTTACCGTCCCAGTCATAAACTTGTTCGACTGAGATGAAGCCCCGGTTGTCGTACCAGGAAACCTTGAGTAATTTACCAAAGTGGTCAAAATATTGAACATTGATAATGTGCTTTTGTTGGTCATTCCGCCGCCGAACGTACAAAACCCGGTTGCCGTTACGGTAGTAGTTATAGTTAATTCCATCCGGCTTCCGGTCCCAACTAGGGTCAATGTTTAAGTCCTGGATGGTCACATCGCGTTGCGGAAAAATACGGGCCTCTTGGAAGTAGTCAAACAGGTTGACAAAGTTTTGGTCGTCAATTCCCGCTTCCGCAGTTACCATATGAAGTTCGTTGGAATACTGCCGAGTAACAATCTTGGCGGATTCGTTGTACATTTCAAATAAGTGCAATCTTTTTATCTGCGCATGTTCAATCCCTGATTTATTGTGCTGAACATTATCATTCAGAAAGAATAGCATCGGTTTATCCCCTTTTCTAGTTTCACAAAACCAGTGTACCATATATATTCACTGGACAGTGGCCCCAGATAGGTTTCGGTGGGGCTTTCGGCGAGTTTGTGGTAAAATAAGGTTCTATTATTAAGAAAGAAGTGGAAGAGCTGTGCAAAATCCGTTCGGCAATGGTAATAATGACAACAATCAAAATCCATTTGATTTGAACAACCTACCCCTACCACCAAATTATGCGAAAATTGTTAATGATCAAGGACAAATGCGAATCGCTAAGGTGGGCTTTTCGTGGACGACCCTGTGGTTTGGTCCACTGCCAGCCTTATTCCGTGGCGACTACTACAACTTTATTTTGATGATCGTCTTGGACCTCGATTACGCACTGGTTGTCCTGTTCTTTGGTCTGAACTGGTTAATGCAGTTTCCATGGCCTTCAATCGTTTTCGGTGCCATTTACAACATGATGTTTTTCCGGCACTCATTTAACATCGGTTACCGGCCAGCTGACCAACGTTCGCGTGAGTTACTGACCCGGTCACATTACTTAAAACAATAAAAAAGAGATTGGCAAATCGCTAATCTCTTTTTTATTATTTACTATGTTCTTGTGACCATAATAACGGTGATTCCCGCCATTGCTTGAGCGACTCCAAATGGTCTGCAGAGATCAAATGGTTCCGCATTGCAACATTGATCAGGGTTGAATAATTAGTAACTGAGTAGTACTTAACGCCGGCCGCACCCATATTATTATCAGCAGCTGGTAATTCATACGTGAAGACCGAAATAACGCCAAGGACCCGACCGCCAGCTTCACGAACCGCCTTAACAGCCTTCAAAACGCTACCACCGGTTGAAATTAGGTCATCAATCACGAACACCCGTTGGCCGCGTTCAATCACCCCTTCAATTTGCTTACCCTGACCATGATCCTTTGGCTTGGAACGAACGTAAATCATGGGCTTCTTCAGGCTCTGGGCAACCCAAGCTGCATGGGGGATTCCCGCTGTCGCCGTTCCGGCAATGACCTCGACCGTAGGAAAATTATCACGAATTAAAGTTGCCATCCCCTGGTAAATTGTCTTGCGAACGGCCGGATAAGAAATGGTTAACCGGTTATCGGTATAAATTGGCGCCTTTAAGCCACTCGCCCAGGTATAAGGCTCTTCCGGACTCAAGGTCACGGCATGGATCTTTAATAAAGATTCTGCCACTACGTCTGCAGTGTTCATTATTGTTGTCCTCCTAAAAAGTCCCGGCGAATTTGCTTGTAGGCTGCCACCGGATCGTTACTTTGGGTGATTGGCCGGCCAACGACGATCCCATTAGAACCCATTTCCGCCGCTTGAATTGGGGTAACGACCCGCTTTTGATCGTCATGATCGTTCAAATCCAGTCGGATTCCTGGGGTGATGCATAAGAAGTCAGGATTAGTGACTTCCCGAATGGCTTTGATTTCCTTAGCAGAACAAACCACTCCGGCTAACCCAGATTCGTCAGCTAACCGCGCGTAATTCTGAACAGATTCCATCACTGTTCCCGGAATGTGCTGCTCATTATGCAAAATATCATCATCAATCGATGTTAATTGAGTAATGGCCAGCATCTTAGGAACAGCATTCCGTGCTTCACGAGCACCTTGTTCAAGTCCCCGTAAACCAGCCTTCATCATTTCAGAACCACCGGCAGCGTGAACCGTTACGAAGGAAACACCCAAGCGACCTAATTGCGCCATTGCGCGTTCCACCGTGTTTGGAATATCGTGCGACTTCAAATCAAGGAAGACCTTAAAGCCCCGTTCCTTGGCCTGCTTAATGATTCCTGGGCCAAAGGCGTAAAACAGTTCCATCCCGATCTTCACGATTGGCATGTGGTCGGTATCATTGGATAGCTTATCAAAGAGTTGAACAGCTTCCCGCTTTTCTTGTACATCAATTGCCACAATGGGTTCAAATCGTTCCATATTAATCCTCCTAAAAAAGCACCAGTCCTGAGAAGGCTGGTGCTTTTCTGTCATTAGTAACACCGTTGTGCCCTCTCTGGAGCAAATTAACAAGTTAACTATTCGTGATGTTCAATTGTAATGTCTTCATGGCCATCATATTCTTCGACAGCGACGTGGACCGTTTCGTTCATGGCTGTTGGAATGTTCTTACCAACAAAGTCCGGCCGAATTGGCAATTCACGGTGTCCCCGGTCAACCAAGACCGCCAACGAAATCCGTTGTGGACGTCCCATATCCATCAAGGCATCCAGTGCTGCCCGCACCGTCCGGCCAGTGAAGAGGACATCATCAACTAAGATGACGTGCTTATCAGTAATGTCAACGTCTAATGAAGAAGTCTTCACAGTTGGTTCCTTGTGGTGATCAGGAATGTGTCGATCATCGCGGTACAGGGTAATATCAAGGGCGCCAACTGGGACCTTGACGTTCTCCAATTGGTTTAACCGCTTGGCTAACCGCTGTGCTAAGTAAACTCCCCGGGTCTTAATACCAACGAAGACCAGGTTTTCGACCCCTTTGTTTTGCTCAATAATTTCATAGGTAATCCGGGTTAATGCCCGTTGCATGCTTGAACCATCAACGATTTCATGAGCCATTATTGTCACTTCCTCAATCTCTTAATCAACAAAACCCCTTCCTACGGTGAGCGTAAAGAAGAGGTGTATTTACCAACGTATCCTTCTTGATCTCACAGAATCAGATTAAAGGGTCATTTTATTTACATGTAATTTTAGCCGCCTAGTACTGGCATGTCAACCAATTGCCGCTTAGTTGCTGCTGTTTTGGTACTTATTCAGCCAGCCTTGGACTTGTGAAGTGATGGAAGACCATAATTCGTCAAAGCCATCCTTGTTCTTCAAGTCGTTAACAGTAGAAGAAGCGTTGGATGGATCTTGTTGGACTTGGTTAACTACTTGGTTGATATCCTGCAACTTTTGTTGGGCACTATCAGAATGCAGCTGTCCCTGAATCTGCTGGTTCTGGTTAGAGATATCATTCAAGCGGTTTTGTAATTCAGCTTGATCATGATCTTTTTCGTATTGCTTAGTAGCAGCCCGTAATGCGGCAACTTGCCGAGCCAGCTTTTGGTTATCCGAACTGAGCTTATTGATGCTACTGGAGTTGTCAGAAATCTGACTACTCTGCTGGGCATTGTTTGCTTCCTGTGCCTGGTGGCGGTTATGAGCAGAGATCCCCCACCAAGCCAGTAAGATCACAATGATAATTGCCAAGGCAATCCACAGGCCGTGGTGCTTCTTATTATTACTTGCTGTTGGTGCATTGTTATTGTTGTTGATCACTGTTGTACCACGTTGCGCGACAACATTTAATGTTACGCGGGCGGAAGCCGTCTGTCCCATGCTGTCCATTACCGTGACCGCAATTGGGTATTGACCCATCTGGTTAATATTCACCTGGGTCGTGTTAAAGGTCACCTTATCAGTAATGTTGTTGCCATTACTCATTGCTTGAATGCCAAAACGATTCACCAATTCTTGGTCCGTTAATGCTTGACCGAGTGGCCAGTCGACCGTCTGTCGTTGAATTGTTAATGTTGGATTTGCCATAGCGTCTCCTCATCTTTTCTTGTGTGATTTGACTGAATTATATCATAAGCACGCGCTATTAGATTTACGAAAACCTATAGGAAAAGCGCCAACAACTGGGATTGTACCAATTGTCGACGCTTTGGTTAAAATTTGATTATGATTTGCGGGTATAAATTTCGACTCGACAGCGCAGTATGTTCTACTGCTACCAAGTCGAAATGTGCTCGTAGTATTTCTACTGCAACTGAGTCAAAACGTGATCGCCCTAAACTCCCTCGAGCTAACGCACTCCTCCTCCGACGACAAGTCGCCGTTTGTCGGAGCAAGCGTTAGCCACCGGGAGTTTTTAACGGGCTCGCACTCTATAACTTCCAAGGATCCTTCACAATAATCGTCTGGATCCGGTCAGCACCAACCGAAACAGTTGCCAATGGGGTTTCGGACAATTCACTAACCCGCTTCAGGTAGTTTTGAGCATTCACTGGCAGGTCTTCAAACTTCTTCACACCAGTAATGTCTTCGTCCCAACCAGGCATTTCTTCATAAACTGGTTCACACCGGTCCAGCTCGTTCAAGCTAGCTGGGTAGTAGTCAATTTCCTTACCATCAAGCTTGTAAGCCTTGCACAACTTAACGGTCTTCAAGCCAGTCAAGACATCAAGCAGGTTCAAGCTCAGTACGGAAATACCGGAAACCCGACGTGCGTGCCGCATTGCGACGGTGTCAAACCAACCAACCCGCCGTGGACGACCAGTAACCGTTCCGTATTCATGACCAGTTTCCCGAATTTGGTCACCAATTTCGTCAGTCAATTCAGTTGGGAATGGACCGGCACCAACACGAGTCGAGTAAGCCTTGCAGATACCAACGACGGTATCAATCTTGTTAGGACCAACCCCAACACCGGTGCAGACACCACCGGCGATTGGGTTAGAAGCAGTAACGTATGGGTAAGTCCCTTGGTCAACATCCAGCATAACCCCTTGGGCACCTTCAAAGAGGACTTTCTTACCGGAATCCAGGGCATCGTTAACAACCCGGGAGGTGTCAGTAACGTACTTCTTCAATTGCTGACCATATTCATAGTAAGGTTCAAAAATGTCATCAAACTTAATTGGGTCAACGTGGTAAAGCTTGGTGAACAATTCATTCTTTTCCTTCAGGTTACGCTTGAGCTTAATCTCAAAGGTATCCTTTTCCAACAGGTCACACATCCGGATACCAACCCGGGAAACCTTGTCCATGTAAGTAGGTCCAATCCCGTTCTTCGTGGTACCAACCTTGTGATCACCCTTGGCAGCTTCTTGGCACTTGTCCAACAAGATGTGGTAAGGGAAAGTAATGTGTGAACGTGAGGAGATCCGTAAACCAGAAAGGTCAATTCCATTGTCTTCCAGGTACTTCATTTCCTTCAGCATTGCTGGTGGATTGATAACAACCCCGTTACCAACAACGGCTAACTTGTTCTTACCAAAAATTCCGGATGGGATCAGCCGCAAAGCAAACTTTTTCCCATCAAAACTAATTGTGTGGCCGGCATTGTTACCACCTTGGGAACGGACAACAACGTCCGCTTCTTGACTAAGGTAATCGGTCATCTTACCTTTCCCTTCGTCTCCCCATTGACTACCAACAATAACAACTGATGACATTACTTTCACCTCATCGTTTATTTTCGTAAAAAGACGTTTTTACTTCACTATCCTACCGAACTCGCCGCCATCCGTCAATGATCTTTCGAACTATTTTTAAATTCATCCCGGAAAACGTACGAATTTATCATTGACGAGGCACCGACATTGGTTCATAATAGCAAACGGTAAATTTTAACAAAAAGGAGCTTCCCCCGTGAAAACGTTCGATTATGACGATATTCAACTAATTCCTAGCAAGTGTGTGATCAAGAGCCGTAAGGAAGCCGATACAAGCGTTCAATTCGGTCCCCGGACCTTTAAGATTCCTGTTGTCCCCGCCAATATGGAAAGCGTCATTGACGAAGATTTAGCCGTCTGGCTCGCCCAAAACGGTTACTACTACGTCATGCACCGGTTTGAACCCGCAGACCGCCTAGGCTTCGTTCAGCGGATGCACCAGCGCAAGCTCTTTGCATCCATTTCCGTGGGAATTAAGGACGCGGAATACGATTTTATCGACCAACTAAAAGCCGAACAATCGGTCCCGGAATATATTACCATCGACGTTGCCCACGGTCATTCGGATTTTGTGATCAAAATGATCCAATACATCAAAAAGCAATTGCCAACTGCCTTCGTCACGGCCGGTAACGTGGCGACACCAGAAGCCGTCCGTGACCTAGAAAATGCTGGTGCTGATGCTACCAAGGTCGGCGTCGGCCCTGGTAAGGCCTGCATCACTAAACTCAAGACCGGTTTTGGTACTGGGGGCTGGCAATTAGCCGCCATTCGCCTGTGTGCGAAGGCCGCCCGGAAGCCAATCATTGCGGACGGGGGAATCCGCCACAATGGTGACATCGCCAAGTCTGTCCGCTTCGGCGCCTCCATGGTTATGATCGGTTCCATGCTGGCGGGTCACCTCGAATCGCCTGGTCACGTGATCACCATCGACGGTAAGCAATACAAGCAGTACTGGGGATCGGCCTCCGAAGTTCAAAAGGGGGCCTACCGCAACGTGGAAGGTAAACAAATGCTAGTCCCCTTCCGCGGCTGCATCAAGGACACCCTTAAGGAAATGGAAGAAGACCTCCAATCATCAATTTCCTATGCTGGTGGCAGCGACCTAGAATCCATCCGCAAGGTCGACTACGTAATCGTTAAAAACTCCATCATGAACGGTGACGACTAATTTTCCAGAAGGTAACCCATACCCGACAGCACCCAAAGAGGCCCTTAGCGTTCTGTTCCTTTGCGAACGCTAAGGGCCTCTTTGTCCTTATTTACTAGCCCGGACCTCTTTTAAGGTCACCATAAAGGTAATTTTACCATCTGCCGCGCTGACACTGATGCGGCCACCAAAGTTATGGACGATCGTCTGGGCCATCGATAGGCCGATCCCAAAGCCCGCCTGCTTATTAACCGTCC
>CALVFC010000014.1 GCA_944326735.1 uncultured Limosilactobacillus sp.
AATTGTAAGAGACGTCGTTTGGTAGTTGTTTGCTTTTTAACGACACTAGTTGTTGCCGGAGCTTCATCACTCCCGAGGAATCGCCGTGCTTCCCTGCGTAAAGCGTAAGTGGCGACCGGAATCCCAATTAAGTTTTGGAATGTTAAAACGGCTAAGGCATAGGTGGAAAGCAATTGCATGTTCTTTGCCCGTAAAGCGTTTAGTAATACTAACGTTGCGGCATTCCCACCAGCAAAGATTGGTGCGCCAACAATTCCAAAGTTCTTGCGGTTAACTAATAAGGCCACTAAAACAATCAAAATACATGAACCAATCGCACCGAGGATTGCGATTAAAACGACTTTCCACTGCCGCTTTAATTCAGCCAAATTAATCGTGGTTCCTAGCGATGTCAACATTAGGCCCACAACAGCCATCCCGAAAGCTTCTACCCCGCTATTAGTAAAGATATTTTTGGGTAAGATCCCCGTCCAGAAGCCAATTAAGGCTAAGATCGAAATGGTTAAAACAGTGTCGATAATACCGTTCGTTTTTCGGGAAATTAATTCGCTGACGGCATATATTACTAATAATATTGTTAATGAAATAACTCCAGACATAAAAAATCCTCCAAATCATTGTTGCCAGGTGACAATCTCTCAGCGTAAATGGTTTGGAAGATCCAAAAAGACCACACAGCACTTCACTGTGTGGTCTTTAATTACTTATCGAGCCAACACAGGTACGCTTTGAGAAAACTCAAAATTGACCGTACCCGTGTAGAAAACACTAGATGCGATCAAAAGTGTACCAAGCTTGCCAGCTATTTTGTTCGTAACGTGTTTTCATAATAACGGCTCCTTTCATTAGATATTGATTAGAATGTTACTACATTTTTCTAATATGTCAACTATTTTCGTGGATTGATTTCTTTAAGGGGGGTGCCAATCACCCTTCCCAACCATACAGCATTAAAGGAATTTAACGATTAACTTCGCTAAATTCCTTTTATTATTCACTCAGTTTTGGCAGGTAAATAAAGATAATTAAACCAATTAAGAAAAGGACACTCAATGAGGCGGCTCCCATTGTTGATTGTCCACTTACCTGAGTAACGATGCCGACCAGGAGGGGGCCAATGATGGCCGAAAATTTACCTAAGATGTTGTAGAACCCAAAGAACTCACTGCTAGAACTCTTGGGAATCAGTCGGCCAAAGTAGGACCGACTAAGTGCCTGAATGCCGCCCTGACTCGTCCCAATCAAGATGGCTAACAGCCAAAAGTCGCGTAAGGAATGGAGCCAGTAAGCGTAGATGCAAATGAACAGGTAAACGACAATGCCCACCAGGAGCATGGTCCGTGTTGATAGTCGTTGGGCCAGGTACCCGTAGAGGATGGAGAATGGAAAGGCAATTAGTTGCACGACTAATAACACCATCATCAAGGTCGTCGTTTGCACACCAATATCCTTCCCGATCGAAGTGGCCATTGTAAAGATAGTGTCCACCCCGTCGATATAAAAGAAGTATGCCACCAGGAACCAGCTGGCCCGGCGGTACTTATTAATGTGGCGAATAGTCTGACTAATTCGCTTGAAGCTATCAAGGAGTGGTCGTTGGACTGCCGCCACGTGGTATTGTTGCCGACCATGGCGTAACAGGGGCCACCCAAAGATGATCCACCAAACAGCCGACAGCAGGAAACTAAACTTCGCCACTTCTAGGTTCGAAAGGCGGAGGCCAAAACCGTGGGTTAACTCAGCAACCAGAAAAATGATAAACGCAAGGACACCGCCAAGGTAGCCCATCCCATAACCGGTGGATGACACCCGGTCCATCTGCCGGTTGTCAGCAACGTCAATCAGGAAACTATCGTAGAATAAATTTCCCCCAGAGTAGCCAATGATCGACAGGATGTAGATAAATAGCAACCACTGCCACGCCTGCGCCGGCACAAACGCCAGAACGATGGTCATAACGATTCCCGACCAGGTAAAGAAATTGAGCCACCGACTTTTAGCATTCGGGTAATCGGCCAAGGCCCCTAAAAGTGGTGCCAAGATGGACACGATCAGCGTGCCAAAACTATTGGCATACCCCCAGAAGGCCGTTGAATCTGCCGCGCTTACTCCTGCTTGACCAGCGACTGCTTTAAAGTAGACTGGCAAGACAGCAGTGACGACTAAAATTCCGTAACCAGAATTGGCCCAGTCATAAAAGATCCATTGCCACTGTTGTTTTGAAAACTTCACAAAATCCCTCACTTCTTAAGAACGCCATCAATTGGCTGTCCCGCCGTTGCTTCCGGATATTTCAGTCCCATCAGGTAAGCGAACGTTGGCCCCTCATCCACGAGATTAGCGTGAGCCACTTCATTGCCCACCTGAATTGCAGGACCCGCAAAGACAGCCGTTGTGTAGTAGTTAGCCTTGGTTGGCCCATACCCATGGACACCATGATAACGATCATGAGTGCCCAATGATTCTGGGTCCACCTGCTCAACAATTGCTGGCCGGTTAACTTCGTCCGTGAAGTAGTAGCCTGGTTTGGCTTCGACCAGGAATGTACACTTTGGATCAGCGCCCAGTTTAATGGCTTCGGCGCCGTCGTAAATATGTTCGACACCCTCAACGCCAGCAATAAGCTGCTTCAATTGACCCAGGTTAACGTTGCCACGGGTGTATACGTACGTTTCACCATCACAAGTCTTGGCGGTCACCTGCCAGTTGTTCCGGTAAGTCGTTTTACCAGCCAGCGGCGTTAACCAACCATAACGAGCAAACAGCATGTTGAGATGAATCATCTTATCAACATTAATCTGGTAGTGGTCACCCAAGATCACAAAGTTGGTATCATCATAGGTCCCGGCTTCCTTCGTAGCCCGAATGATCCGGGCAACCCGCCCATCAAGCCGTTGCAGGGCCTGCTTGGCTTGGGTGGACCGCACACCATAACGGTGACGCATGCTATCCATATCAACCAGGTGGATCAGGGTCAGGTCCGGCCGCTTGTTCTTGAGTGTATCAACCGCACAAGCCGTCACAAAGTCATCCAACCATGGTTGCTTAATCCCGTGCCGTAGCTTCCCATAACGGTGGTTCATTTGGAGGAGAAACCATGGTGAACTAGCCTTGAGCGATACCGCCACCTGATTAGTCCAAATCCGGTTAGGGAAGATTTCAGCAAGGTTATAGTCAATTTGACTGCCAGCTGTGACGGGCCAGAGGAACGCTGCCGTCGTCATCCCCGCCGCCTTCGCAACATCATACAGGGGTGTTGCTTTAATATCACGCCGGTACCAGTACCAGTCTGGCGATAACCGTCGTGGCTGTAGCTTTGTGTTGTTCACAATCCCGTGGACGACTGGGTACTGCCCAGTAATAATTGAAGTATGTGATGGGTATGTCAGGGTTGGGAAGATCCCCCGGACGCGCTTAACCCACGTTCCCTGCTGGATGAGGCGGTTAACGTTGGGTACTAGGTCGCGCAGTTCGTTCAGATCACGAAATCCCAGTGAATCCAAAGAAATGACGACTAATTTATGTTGTTTCATCAATGTTCATCTGCTTTCTTAATCTTGTTCCGTCGAATCGATTCGACATTGGCAATCGCAATAGACGGGTGTTCCGCGAAGAAAACCCGACCGCGTTCCCACTTTAGGTTGGTAATTTTGTCCTGGAACTCTTCGTAGTAACCACTCTGGTCGTTAAAGTAGTGGACGACGACAGGCAACTGAGTCTTTTGGACATAGGATAACTGCTGCCGGACCCGTGCTGCTGCCTGAGCGGAGAGGTATTTCTTATGGGCGTAAATTTCCGCTGTATCACGAATTAACGAGTTAAACCCGGTCAAGGCCGCAAATGGTGAAAATTGGCCCGCCCGGTCTTCCTGACTCATTGGCAAATGTGCCTTCGACCGGTGAGCTGGCAGGTCCATAATATCGTCATAACGGGAAGTATCCGAAAATAGCTGGCGTTCAATGATTTCCTTTTCGTCCATTATGCCCGGTGACCCCCAATCTGGTCGTTACGTTCCTTAGTGTTAGACCCCTTCTTAAGGTCGCCCAGGCGCAAAACGACGTTCTTATTACCAGTGACCTTTTGCAGCCGCAGAATGGTATCGGATAACTTTTTGTCACGTTGGCGCTTGGCCTGAGCTGCTTGTTCCTGTTTAATTTCCTGGTGAGGATCCTCAAACAAGTTGGTCTGTTTAAAGCGGGTCAGGTGCGCCGCCTTGTCTTCATCAATCATGTGAGTAACGATGAGCGTTACCCGCCTGATCAATAGTCGGGGGTTGGCGCACTGGTCATATAACGCGTGGTAAACCTGACGAAGCTCCGAACTAGATGACGTCAAGCTTTCTAACTGTACATTCGCATGATCAGGTTTCGGCGTTGACCGGCCGTAGAAATCCTTCACCACTGCGCCCTGGTAGTCAGGAGCGTACTGCAGGCTCGTGGGGTCATAGTCAATGACTAGGCCAAAGTTGCTGGAAACCACATGCCGCTTCACCATCTGCAATGCTACAGATTCAACCATCCCCAGCACCGCCTGGCGGCCTTCCTGGTACTTATCCGGGGTCATCAAAACCTGACTGGAATAAATGCCATGTTCGCTCGAATGATAATTCTTAATGTCCGCAATCGTCGCCGTTTCCCGGCCCCAGGCGTGGTCAATCAGCAATTCGGCGTTCTTACCAAACTCACGGTACAGGATCTCTTCGTTCTGGGAATCGGACAGCTTACCAAGGGAGCACCGGGCAATATCACCCATCGTTTTCAAGCCGAGTTTATCTAACCGCTTAGCATATCCGCGGCCAATTCGCCAGAAATCAGTCAGCGGCTGGTGGGCCCACAGGTAGCGACGGTACTGGTGCTCATTCATTTGGGCAATCCGCACCCCGTCCTTGTCCGCTGGAATGCGCTTCGCCACAATGTCCATGGCGACCTTAGACAGGTACAAGTTAGTGCCGATCCCCGCAGTTGCGGTAATGCCGGTTTCAGTTTGAATCTGTTGGATAATTTGCTTGGCCAGGGTGTGGGCTGAGACATGGTGGTCGGCCAGGTAATCCGTCACGTCCATCATGACCTCATCAATCGAGTAGACGTGGATATTTTCCGGTCGAATAAAACGGAGGTAAATGGCATACACTTCCGCACTCTTCTCCATGTAGAAGCGCATCCGCGGCTTCACGATTTTATAGCCGACCCGTAGATTGGGAGACTTTAATAGTTTCCGCCGGTAAATTGACTTGTACTTGGAAAGGTGGTGGTGACTTGCCTTCATGGCCCGTTCCCGATTGACTTGGTCCACCCGCCGGGCCACTTCAAACAGCCGTGGTCGGCCCGGAACACCAAACTTTTTTAAGGCGGGTGACACCGCTAAACAGATTGTTTTATTGGTCCGTGAATCATCCGCCACTACCAGGTTGGCATTCAAAGGGTCCAAGTGGTGCGCGACACATTCCACTGAAGCGTAAAACGACTTCAGGTCAATTGACATGTAGGTCCGTTCAGTTGGCATGTGGGCATCCTCCTTTTATGGTTCTAGTCTCGTCCCTGCTGGAACAACCAGGATAAAGTTCAGAATTCGGTTAGCGTACGACTGGTGGCTTAAGTAATCATCAATCGCACTGTTTAGTTCGCGTAAGTTATCAGTAATGATCCCGTCAGTATGGTCGTAAATCATTTGTTTCATGAGTGCCGGCTGGTTAACGGTCCAGGAGTAAACGCTCTTGTGTTGCCGGTGCGCCTGCCGGATAAAGTCAAAGTTCAGGGTCGAATACTCCATGGAATAACCATCAGCCTGACTATTTGGATAGGACAAGTTATAGGGTTGGATATACAGCACCGGTAATGTTGGGTCGCGGTGCTTTAAGTCAGCCACAACGCCATAGTCCAGTGAGTGTACCTGGTCATGGTCGTGTTTAAGGCGCTTACCGTATTCCTGATCGAAGCGCTTGAGCATCCCCTTGGAGTCGTGAGGCGTTGTCTTAACTTCCACTAGCAACTTTTGGTGAAGGTGTTCAGCCGCATTCAAGTACTGGTCGAGGCTAGCAACCTTAGCAGAATGACCATTTTCACGGGCCGTTAACCGCGTCAATTGCTTAAGGGTCAACTGGTAAGGCGCCTTGTTGACGCCGGTGAGTTCCTTAAGGTTTTCATCATGCATGACGACAAATTTATGGTCCCGAGTTTCGTGAACATCCATTTCCACATAGTCAGGATGAAGCCGGTGGGTCTTTTCCAACGCCGGAATGGTATTCTGCACCCCATTCTTTTCAGCAACACCCCGGTGTGAGATCGTGATCGGCCGCTGGTCGCCCTGTCCTTGCAAGTAAGCATAGTTATTAGCGATTGTCGCTCCACCGAAGAGTACTACTAAGACCAGCAGTGACCAGCCATAATGACGATCGCTGGTAACACTCGTTGTGGTGTTAATATCACCAAGGCCCTGCTGGGTAACGATCATTAGGCTGGCAATCATACTGCCGACCGTCACAATTTCACTGAGGAACTGAATCAACGTTAGGTTAGCGACGGCAGGCACCAGGGCTTGTGAATGGGGCAGCAGATGGTCCCAGCCCACTTGACAACCGTAAATAATCCCGTAAACAATCCCGAGACCGATCGTCGCCACTAGGCCGACCAGGATCAAGCGGCCAATTACCGGCAGCCATTGCCAATGCGCCGTTTTCCGCCAACTATTGGCCAATGCTGTCCGGGTTCGTTGCGCCCGAAAGACCATCAGTGGGAGTGTAAAGAGCCAGCGGATCCCTAAGAAAAGGATCACAAGGTAGGTCGCGATAAAGAAAATAAAGAGACGGTCATTCCGCGTCATAAAGTCGACGATAAAGGCGGGAATTTGGACTTTAGCAAGCAATGGTGTCCGAAATACCACATCGGCAAACGGTACGATCAGGATAAAGTAAATCAGCATCAAGGGCAGGGACCCTGGCCGCAGACGACGAACTGCTTGTCCAGAAAGCTGGATTAAAGCACGAAAGCTGGTCCGGCCAGCTGTAAATTCGCGAATGCTGAACAGAAGTAAAGCAAATTGCCAATAAATAACCACCAGCAAGAGGAGCAATTCCACCACAAGGCCAATGATCACTAACGGGTGTTGCTGACAGATGATCACGATGTTCTGGTAGGAAATAAACGGGATTTCCCCCGCCTGCAAAATAACGGTTGTGACCCACCGAAAAAGCGGAATAATCACCCACTGGTTCAGTAAATCCAGGCCCAAAAACAGGGCGAGGTACGCTACCCAGTACTGCTTAAAACCTTGCCAACAATCCTTAACATCTCTCCATGCTGCTTGCATTATATCTTCATCCCCCTAAATACCGTTATTATACAATATCCGGCGGGTATCATGATCAAAAACAGGACCAAGCACCTGCTGCTCAGTCCTGTTTTGTGAATTCTAGTAATCGACGTCGTCAGGATCGGCACACTGGCCACCTAAGTTCGTCAACATGCTGATCTTGCGCATTTCATCATCGGTTAATGCAAAGTCAAAGATATCCTTGTTTTGGATCATCCGTTCTTCGTGCACTGACTTTGGCAACGGAACGACACCCTGTTGAATTAGCCAGCGCAGACTAACCTGGGCAGCCGTCTTGTGGTACTTGTCCGCAATTGCCAACATGGTCTTGTTAGTCATCACGTGGGCTCCTTGACCGCCCAGTGGTGCCCAAGCTTCGACAACGATATTATGAGCTTGCAGGTACTTAACCTGTTCTGCATGGGGCCAACCAGGGTGAATTTCGATTTGGTCAACTGCAGGAGCTACCTTAGCCGTCCGCATCAGGTCGACGATGTGGTGGGGCATGAAGTTACTCAGGCCGATTGCCTTGATCTTTCCTTCTTTGTAGAGGTCCTCCATTGCCCGCCATGTTTCAGCGTTAATTTCAGATGCTTGGGTACCAAATTGCTTTTGGTTGGCTGGCCAGTGGATCAGATACAGGTCGAGGTAATCCATTTGCAAACGGTCTAAGGTTTCTTGAAAGGCCTTCTTAGTGGAGTCATAACCGCGGTTATCGTTCCACAACTTGCTCGTCACAAACAGGTCCTGACGGTCAATACCGGAGTCTTTAATACCCTTACCAACCGCTTCTTCATTACCATATACGGCGGCTGTATCAATGTGGCGGTAACCGACTTTGATGGCTTCAGCAACGGCCTTTTCTGCTACATCAGCTGGGGTCCGGAAAGTTCCGTAACCGACGCATGGGATGGTTGTGCCATTATTTAAATTCATGCGGGAATTAATACTATTCAATTCAATCATCGATTTTCATCCTCTCCATCCAATAATCACTTACTATTTTATAGCAATGCAACCAGATTACCAAAAATTTGGGCTTCCCTCGGAATGACATTTTCATTATAATACTATTAAAATTATTCAAGGAGGTTCTTTTATGCGACCACGAATTGCTATTCCTGCTGACACTTTAACAGAGGCCACGAACATCATTAACGAGCGGAACGCTGCCTTTGCTCCCCGTCCGTTGATTGAAGCAGTCATCAAATCCGGCGGTCTTCCTGTTATTTTCCCCAGCGTAGCACCAGAACTCGCTAGCAACTACCTGGACCTCTTCGATGGTATTATCTTTGCTGGTGGGAGTGATATTGACCCCACTTTCTACGATCAAGAACCCCACCAAAATTTAGGACCTACCTACCTGCGGCGCGACCAATTTGAAATCCAACTGGTCAAGGAGACATTCAAGGCTGGTAAGGCAATGATGGGCATTTGTCGGGGGATGCAAGTGATCAACGTGGCCCTGGGCGGTTCTCTATACCAAGACTTATCAGAAGATCCTCGCAAGACCTTAAAACATTCCCAAGATGCTCCTGGTAATTTCCCATCCCACCACGTGAACGTTGAAGAGGATAGTCGGCTATTCCAGCTTGTGGGTAAGCGGCCCTACGTTAATTCACGTCACCACCAAGCCGTCCATGAAGTTGCCCAACCTTTACGCGTGACGGCCAAGGCCGATGATGGTGTTACTGAAGCAGTGGAAACCATCGATAGCGACCAGATCCTGGCGGTACAATGGCATCCAGAAAACATGTTCAAGCACTACGATTACTCTCAACACATCTTCCAAGACCTGATCAAGCGGTCCCAAAACTAACACAGAAAAACGGCGATGACTAGTAATGTCACCGCCGTTTTTTGTACTTCACTATCATTAATGTTTCGCCAATGCTGCGCGTAGTTCATCGGCCGAGTAAATTTTGCCATCTTCAAAGCCCTTGAACGGGTGGATGGACTCTAATGCGGCTTCCTGGTAACGCTTGGCCCGCTGCAAAGCGTATTCGGTTAAAGAACCATCCTTAGCATAGTTCATCAACTTAGCACTCGGCGTCGTGGCCGGATTAACAACCCGGTCTTCCAGGTCTTCCAACACTTCCGCATATTCAGGTCCTAACTGAATCTGGTTAGCGTACCGTTCCAAGCTCTTCACAATCGCCATGGCTTTCGCTTGGTAACGACACTTGCTGGTCGGTTCTTCCTCCGCCACCTCTTCATTCATTTGGTCAGCCTTTAACAGCACTGGCTCAACTTCGTCTTCATTCAATGCCGGGTGCATGATGAAGTAGGACGACAGTAAACGAATGAACCGCAACGTTCCCGTCCGCACGCCAACGGAACTGCTTGGGTCAAGGTCTAACATCCGCAGTTCAATATACTCAATGCCCTTTTTCGGGAGGTCCTTTAGGTTGGGGTTCCCCTTAAAACGAACGGGACCATGGAATTCGTAGTCGGAAGTTAAAATGCCTTCCTTCACCCCTTCTTCAATCCGGGCAATGTAACGGTCCAGGTTGGTAAAGTCACCCGTAAACTTGGTTCCAAAGCCATACTTACTTTGGCGAATACTGCGCATGGGGTGCTTTAGTTCATGCCCGGGTTCGAAGTAGTTCGCTTCAGCCACTGGGCTAGCCCCAAACAGGTAGGTAATGAACCAGCGGTAACGGACAAAGCCCTGGGCAACTACCGCGTATAAGTAGTTCCGAACAGCGCGTTCATCAGCAAATTTGTCCGGAAAATGTTTTAATACTAAGTCGACCACGTGCTTATCAATGCTCAGGTTAATATGGGCTCCACACGGTGTCCCTTGCGAATACCCGTGCCGTTTTGCCCATTCGTGAAGGTAGGCCTCTTTTTTGGGACCCATCTTAGCAACTTGTAAGGTCTTTTTGTCCTTAGGCAACCGCGGTGGCATTGATAAGGGCCACAGCAGCTCACCCGGCGCCAGGGCACACCGCAACGTATTATTAATGACATATAAATAATGCATTGCATCAAGAGCGTGCTCAGCCGAGGGCGTCACCGTTTCAGACATGGTTTCTAGGAAGTCGTTGGTAATCCACGGATTAGTCTTCTCATCCCCAATGGCGGTTGGATACGGCTCGGTACTGAAGTTGCCGTCCTCGTCAACCCGTTGCATTTCAATCTCAATGCCCATCGTAAAATCCGAGGTTTTTGCCACTGCTTCATTATCAAAAATAAGTTGTCCAACACGACTAAACATACTCTCACCTCATTTGATTAGAAAATTCTAATATTTCTTGTTAAGATACATGATTTTCTAATAGTATTCAATGAGATTTTCAAAAAATGAAGATCATAAAACGGGTCCATGATTTCGTTAATCATGAACCCGCTTTCTGGTTTATTTACTCAAGTGAAAAGGTTATCAAACTTAATTTTCACTCATTTGTTGTTTGATCGCAGCAAGAGAAACTTCGCTGGTGCTGTTGAATTTAACATCAGCATCTTGCAGATTTGCACCAAAACCGATGGATAATTCACCAGCACGGTTAATGGATTCTACCCCTGCTTGGGCATCTTCCAAACCGGCCACTTGGTTAGCTGGTAAGTTCATTGTCTTCGCTGCTTCAGTGTAGATCTCAGGGTCTGGTTTACCGTAAGTCAACTTAGCAGGATCAACAATGCCTTCAAAGTAATCCGCAATTTGCAGGTACTTAATAACCTTTGGCGCATTCTTCGAAGCAGAAGCAAGAACGATGTGGTAGTGGTTAGCCTTCAGTTCATCCAAGAAGTCCTTCATCCCCGGCAGGATGTCGGCTGGTGTCAAGGTTTCCACTAGCTTGACATAGTTGTCATTCTTTTCCGTTGCCAAAGCAACCTTTTCTTCTTGACTGTAGTCATTTTCGTGACCGCCAGCCTTCAAGATTAATTCTAATGAATCCATCCGACTAACACCCTTCAGACTATCAGCCAATTCTTTGGTCCAAGGAGTACCAACCTTGTCAGCAAGTTGGTGCCATGCTTGACCATGAAAACGAGCAGTATCAGCGATCACACCATCAAGATCAAAGGCAAATCCCTTTAAATCTTCAAACTTCATATTTAGGCCTCCAGCAAATTACTTTAATTCTAACTTCTTACCGTCTAAATCAATGGTAATTGGGTCACCGGATACCAAGTCAATCTTGGTACCGTTCTTGTCAACCTTAACCTTCAAGATCCGACCACGGAACATTTGACGGAATTGGTAACTGTTCCACTTCTTTGGCAGGAATGGAGCGTAGTGTAATTGACCGTCACGAACACGCATGCCGGCGAATCCTTGCACGATATCAAGCCATGAACCAGTCATGGAAGTAATGTGCAAGCCATCAACAGTATCGTTGTTGTAGTTATCAAGGTCCAGCCGTGCAGAACGTTCGTACAGTTCAACCGCCTTGTCTTCATAGCCAATATCAGCAGCGATAATGGAGTAAACAGAAGCTGACAGACTTGATTCGTGAACCGTGAATTGTTCGTAGAAGTCGAAGTTACGCTTCTTTTCTTCCTTGGTAAAGTCATCGATGAAGTCCCAGAGACCTTGGATAACGTCACCCTGCTTAACGTATGGTGACCGTAAGATCTTATCCCATGACCAGTGTTGGTTCAATGGTAATTGGTCACTTGGAATTTCAGAAACTGGCGTCAGGTCCTTGTCTAAGAAGCCATCGTTTTCAGGGAAGATGTCCTTTTGCTTGTCGTAAGGCAGGTACATGTTGTCGGCAATGCCCTTCCAACGACGCTTTTCATCTTCAGAAACGTTCAGCTTCTTAGCAACTTCGTCATCTACTTCATCCAAGATTTCCAGGGTGTATTGGAGAGTCCACTTACATAAGAGGTTAGTGTACCAGTCGTTGTTAACGTTGTTGTCGTATTCATCAGGACCGGTTACCCCGTGTAACATGTACTTGTTTTGACGTTGTGAGTAGTGAACACGGTCAGCCCAGAAGCGTGAAATTTCAGTCAGTACTTCGGCACCTTCATGAAGGACGTATGACTTGTCGCCAGTGTACTTAGTGTACAGGTAAATAGCGTAAGCAATGTCCCCGTTACGGTGAATTTCTTCAAAGGTGATTTCCCATTCGTTGTGGCATTCGATTCCGTTGAAGGTAACCATTGGGAACAATGCCCCGTCAAGGCCTTGTTCCTTAGCGTTAACGAAGGCCCCATCCAATTGCTTGTAACGGTACATCAGCAGGTTACGAGCAATTTCTGGGTTAGCAACACCCAGGTAAACTGGAATACAGTAAGCTTCGGTATCCCAGTAAGTAGCACCACCGTACTTTTCACCAGTGAAGCCCTTTGGTGAAATGTTCAGACGGTAATCTTCACCATAGTAAGTAGAGAAGAGTTGGAAGAGGTTGAAACGAATCCCTTGTTGAGCCCCTTCATCACCATCAATTTCAACATCGGACTTAGTCCACCGTTCTGCCCATTCTTGAACATGGGGGTCAAGTAAGTCATCGAAGCTTTGGCTGTCAAACTTGTCAGTCAATTCGTCCAGGTGCTTTTCAATTGCTTCTTCAGAATCGAAGTCCCGGGAAGTAACAACAACTGTCCGCTTTTCGAAGTTAATTTCCTTACCAGCAGCAACAGTACCAGCAAAGGTGTTGTAAGCATCCTTTTCGTCAGTTCCATCACCGGCATGGTCTAAGTCAGTCTTAGTAGTTGTCTTCATGCCGACAGTGAATTGTGGCGTGCCGAAGTCATTCTTCTTAGTTTCGGAAGTTAATTCAGCGTGTTCGCCATTAGCGCTCTTGTTAAGAACCATCCAGAATTGTTCATCATAGTTAGCATCTTCGTTGTAAACATCGGCATCAATCATGCTGGTGATTTCAACCTTGGCATCACCGTTGCCACGGTTCTTGATGTGAAGACGTTGACCAACTAATTCCTTTTGGACAGCGGAAACAAACCGTTCGAAGTTGAAGTACATTTCAGTACCACCAATTTCAACAGTGAATTCACGGGTGAGGACACCACGCTTCATATCAAGGTCCAACTTGAAGTCCTTTGGTGTTTGCTTAGCAAGGTCCAGTTGTTCACCGTTAACCTTAATGATCAGCTTCATGAAGTTAACAGCGTTGATCATCTTACCAAAGTACTTAGGATAACCGTTCTTCCACCAACCAACACGTGTCTTGTCAGGGAACCAAACACCACCAAGGTATACCCCTTGCATGTGGTCACCGGTGTAGCCTTCTTCAAAGAAGCCCCGCATCCCCAAGTTTTCGTTGGCTAATGAAGTCATTGATTCTTGAAGACGCTTATCTTCTGGATCCCATGTCTTAGTAGCAACATGCCATGGCGCAATATCAAATGTACGTTTCATGATTGTAATTCCTTTCTTTATAGAATAGGGCTGTGGCAAACACTCGTCACAGTCCTATTATAATTTATTCAGCGTAAGTTTCCTTAATTGTACCAACTGAAAGGGCACCTGCGATTAACACGATCCCGGCAAGGATGAACATGTTAACTTGGGAGTTACCCAGAACAGGGAACAATGCAAAACTCAGCAGTGAAGCAACGATTTGTGGTAAACAAATTGATCCGTTGAAGAGACCAAGGTAAGTACCCATGTGCTTACCAGACAAAGCGTTAGTAACAATGGTTAATGGGTAAGTGTTCATACCAGCCCATGCAATCCCGACAAGGATGTATGAGAAGATCAATGCCCATTGATTGTGAATGAAGAATACGGAGATAAAACCAAGTCCACCAAGAAGTAAACTACCACCGTAACCTAACTTGTGGTACTTGTTTGGCACCTTAGCCAAAACATATGACCAAACAACAGCGGCAATGGATTGAACGGCAGCTAAAACACCGTACCAGTTACCGGCAGCTTGGTAACCAGCAGAGGTAGCGTTGGTCGTGTTCCAAACGTTCTTGGCAATCGCACCAGCGGAGTATGTCCACAGGTATTGGAATGCGAACCAGCAGAAGAATTGAACAAGAGTAACAGTCCAGAAGGCCTTAGGAGCGGTCTTAAGTAAGGTGAACCAGTTTCCACCTTCCTTGTTATCTTCTTCAGTAATACCGTGGTACTTAGCATAAGTTGCTGGGTCATATTCGTGAACACGGAAAACAGTGAACAGACTAGTGACGATCAGCAGTGCAGCACCAACATAGAAGGCCACCTTAACGGAATCAGGAACGACACCCTTAGCAGCGGTGTTCTTTACACCAAACCAAGTAAAGAGGAATGGGAAGATAGCGGCTAAAACGGCACCGGTGTTTGATAAGAAACTCTGGATCCCGTAAGCGTAACTCTTTTGGTCATCGTTAACCATATCACCGACCATCATCTTGAATGGTTGCATCGCAACGTTAGATGACAAATCAAGGAAGGCAACGGTAATGGCACCGAACCACAGCGCAGCTAATGATCCATAACCAAAGCCGAAACTACCTGAGTTTGGCAGCAACAGCATAACGATAACAGCAACAATCATCCCTAACAGCAAGTAAGGGAGACGACGACCACCGAGCTTTGGTGCCCAGGTACGGTCTGAGTAATAACCAACGATAGGTTGAACAACCAATCCCATTAGTGGTGGCAGAATAAAGAACCATCCTAAGTTGTTAGGGTCGGCACCAATAGTTTGGAAGATCCGACTCATTTGAGAACTCTGTAATGTGAAGGCTGTCTGAACACCAAGGAAACCAAAGTTGATCATCCAAATAGTGCTCCTAGACAGGACAGGCAATCCTGCCCCTGAGGACTTCTCTTGACTCATTTCACACACTCCTTAGATAACTATCAAAATAAGTTCATTCATGAAAGCGCTTCATGAATTTTTACAAGTATTAATATAGCAGATTGAAATCATTTGCGCAACCGTTTGCACAAAATTTCTGAAAAGGCTTTCTAAATTTTTAGGGTTAATAGTCATTTGGGCCGTAAACGTCAAAAAAAGCGCCAGTGATTTCAAATTATCACTGACGCTTATCCTTAATATTCAACTTTAAAATCAACAATTTGGTGCTGCCGATCATGGTCAAACAGTAACTTGATTGCTTGACTCCCCAGTTCACGGGGTTGTAAATCTACCCGCTCATCACAATGGGTCAGCATCCGCATTAGCCGACTGTTGTTAAAACAGATCACTGGCAACCGGTACTGTTGGACCTCTTGTACAAAGCGGACAAATAATAAGTCATCTGAAAAAACGAGCGCATCGACTTGCGGATGCTCATCAAAGTAACTCTTCAACGAGCGCACATTATCGGCCAGCTGCCAAACAGTCATTGGTAAGCCATGCTCATTCATGCTCTGCTGGTAGCCCGCTGCCCGATCCTGTTCGAATTGCCATGGCTGACGTGTTTCAACAAAGGCCACCTGGTGCGGTTGATAATGACTCACAATGTAATCAGCGGCCGCTTTCCCCGCCGCCACGTTGTCATTATCAACGAACCGTTCATTATGCGGATCCTGGGGATGGCCGACAACAACATAGTTCAATCCCTGTTCGCGCAGGTACTTAGTAATGGGGTCATTTTTCATCGTGTAAAAGACTAAGAAATTGTGGACCTTCGACTGAGTGACCATTGACTTGACCTCGTCTAACAGGCCCTCCTGAGTTGGCGCAATTGCTACCACTATCTCATAGTGAAGTGGCTGAACCGCCTTACTAACGCCCCGCATTAAATCGATATGGAACGGGTTCGCCGGTGCAGTATCGCTCGTGACAGGAAAGACCAAGCCCACCATATTAGCTTCGCCCCGCGTTAAATTGCGGGCTGTATAGTTTGGCTGATAGCCAAGCTGCTTAGCGATTTTCTGCACACGCTGGCGAGTAGCAAGACTGATCCGTTCATTATCGTTAAGCGCCCGAGAAGCTGTCGAAACTGACACACCAGCTTCTTTAGCAATGTCTTTAATGGTCGGCACCTGTTTTTCCTCCAATCGAAAATGAGATAAACTTTCTCAATTCTACCAGGTATAGACCCATTTGGACAACCGACTCTTCCTTCATCATGTTCAAGGCTTGCCGGTAAAGCTCCAGCTGGCCACGATAGCGGTCCTTAATTTGCTCAATTGAGGACTCCAGATTATTGGTATTGACATGGTCAGTCTTATAGTCGACTAGGATAATCCCCGCGGCTTGCTCTAAGTACCCGTCGATAATTCCGTGAATAAGGATTCGTTCATCGTCTTGCGCCTGCACATCACGAAATAGTTCGTGACCATTCATCAACATTGCAAACGGTGCTTCACGGTGATAATTAGCCGGATCACCGAGGATTTGCTGACCAATTGGCGTTGCAAAGAAGGTAGCTATCCCTTCCTGGTCAATCCGTTTGGCAACAACTGGCGAAATGAGTTGTTGGTCAACTAACTGGTCAATTGTAGTTGATACAAGCTGTTGATCTACCGTACCTTGATCTAACGGTAGTTTCTGAAAGACCAGGTGCGTTGCGGTCCCGACTTCGGTTGCCGCTGGCGATTGGTCAGTCTGCTGAACAAAACGTGGCGTTGCAAAATCATTTTTCAGGTAAACCCCGCGGTGTTTCGTTTTGCGTTGGTCATCACAATCCCACTGACCCATTTGCCGATTATCTGGATCTTCAAAGACCCGCTTAACATCGGTGACGGATTGGTAAGCGGTCGTTTGAGTGGCTACCTGGTGAGGATATTGATAGCTTAAAACATCCGCAAAGCGCTGCTTTAAGTTAGGGTCAACTGTCTGCGTCGCCTGATCGCCTTCAGCTGGTGCCTGGTTCAGCTTATCTAATGCGTCGTTAACCTGTTGCTGGCTGAATGACTGGACCTTAAATGCTGCTTGCTTTTGCATCCATGGGTAAGATTGATCGTGATCAAGGGGACTTGGTAATAGGTTCGTCCCCACCTTTCCTTCAACGTTGACAGCAACATCCCCCGGTTTGAAGAACTGCCGATAGCGAGCACACGCTAACCCGATCCAGTCCATAAAGGAGTTGGCGTTCACCCGTACCTGGGCGCCCAACACTTGTTGATCGCTCTGAAAGGCCTTTTGCCATCGTTCCCAAGCGGTGGCCAGTTTTTGGTTCCGCCGCTGTTCATTGAACGACGACGTAATAATTAGACGCTGTTCCGACCGGGTTAAGGCAACATACAGGACCCGTAATCCTTCAGCACGTTCCGACCGCTGGATTTGTTCCAGAATCACTTGCCGTTGGGGCGTGTCATAGACCAGGCGGTTCTCATCCATGTACCGAATCCCCAGTCCCGCATCGGCATCAGCCACCGCATCATCTTTACTAGTCGAATTATTGAAACCGTGGGTGGCATCGATTAGGAAGACAATTGGAAACTGTAGCCCCTTACTACCGTGAATCGTCATCACATTAAC
>CALVFC010000015.1 GCA_944326735.1 uncultured Limosilactobacillus sp.
AATGCCACTCGTGAGTCCAACCAAGACTCTCACTGATAATATTGAAGTTGTTGATATTTCAGAACCCGTGGCAAATGAATACAGTGGGACTCATGATTGCTAAATAACACTGCGATGGACAATTAATGTGCCCATCGTTTTTTTTATTATCTGTGATAAAGTATTCTTAAAAAGCAGGAGGGGTTCCCATGGAGTGGCATGATGAAACTTTTGATGAGTTATCAACTAAGGAGTTATTTCAGATCTATTATCTCCGCACGCAGGTCTTTAATGAGGAACAGCACAGCACCTATCCTGACCCAGACTACCAGGACTTAACCGCGCACCACGTCTTTGCGTTGCAAGATGGTCACCTTGTAGCATATACCCGCTACTTTGTGGAGGATAACGACGCGACATTTGGCCGGGTGGTCGTTGCTAAGGCCAACCGAGGCACGGGTCTTGGCAAGACACTGATTCGTCACGTCATCCAACAGATTCATCGGACCTTTCCCGGGAAGCAAATCAAGATTCATGCTCAATACTACGTGAAGGATTTTTATCATGAGCTTGGCTTTGTCCCCGTGGGTGAACCATTTATGGAAGCAGAACGTAAACATATTCAAATGACCTATCAAGGCTAGTAAGGAAGTTATTGCAATATGCAGACAATTTGGTTGTTATTATTTGGACTCGTTATTGGGACCGTTATTATTGCCATGGGCGGCGGTGGTGGTGCCTTTTACTTAGGAATACTAACGGCAATCTTTCAATTGCCACCAGCTGAAGCGGCGGCGACATCGCTGATTACCGCGATTCCATCGATCTTAATTGGGGTCATTGGTTACTGGCGTGAACAGAAAATTGACTTCCACCTTGGTAATCAAATGCTGGTTGCGGCCTTACCAGCCGTGATTGTTGGGGCACTCATTTCCCCATACATCCCCAAATTACTTTACCAGTGGATCATCGGTTTAATTCTGATTTGGTTGGGCTGCCGAATCTTTATCAAACACGACCAGCAAAACAATCAGAATAGTAAGTGGGCGGCCCGTTTATATGGGGTCATGGCTGGCTTGATGGTCGGCATTGCCGGGCTCAGTGGTGGCGGCCCGATCCTGGCTGGATTACTGATCCTTGGTGAAAACCTCTTTCGGGCGACCGCTACTTCCGCCTACGTTTTGGCAGGGATGTGCATTCTCGGGGCCGTCCTTCATACGACGAGTGGTCAGGTGAACTGGCCGGTCGGGATTCCGTTAATGATTGGGGCTATCTGTGGGGCAGTGTTAGCACCGCGGTTGATGGATGTTCTTTCACGCAACCCCAAGGCCAGCAAATACCTTCAGCCGACGATTGCCGTCCTACTGATTGTGATGGGGGCTAAAACAATCTTATGAGTTATCGCAATTTACGAAAAGACGCCCCGTGGCCAATCCCGGTGACTGCCCAGCAAACGATTGATGAACGCCAGGGTTACCAGCAGGTGTCTTTTCACTGGCAGGCTAACGGGTGGTTGTATACTGCGCGCTGGCACCAGCCCTTACCAAGCGCCACGCTCATTACTTATCCTAGCTGGCAACTGTCCCGGATTTATCCCGGCAAAGGCTTTGGCCCGAATGCCCACCACCGTCAGGAACAGTCACGTGTCGGTAATGAATGGTTACCGACCAGCAAAGTTCGCTATTGTGCCCGTTGCTTGCAGCAGGGAACGGCCACTAGCGAGCAGGTTAATATCCTTGAACAAGCGCACATCCCAAGTCAATTTCCCGGGAAATAAGAGGAACAGATTATGGCAAAGTTAGATGAACAAATGATGCATGACATATTAGAAGTGGTAGATCAGATTCCCGCTGGGTGCGTCGCCACTTATGGACAAATTGCCCGGATCATTGGCCGGCCACGGAATGCGCGTCTCGTTGGTAAGGCGTTAGGGAAGTCCGGTAAGTATGGCAAACATCCATGCCATCGGGTCGTGACGGTTACTGGTCGTTTGGTTCCGGGCTGGATTGACCAGGGACCAATGTTGAAAGCAGAGCACATTCCATTTAAAGACGATTACCATGTTGCCATTGCTAAGTGCCAGTGGCAAAAGGGGAAAAGATAATTATCAGGAAAGCCATCATTGATGTTGGATCAATGGTGGCTTTTACGTGTCCATCTATGAGTGAACTACTGAACAATTAAGCGCTTTCATGGTAATATGAAGCTGTAGTAGGTGCAATAGATTAAAGGGAAGGTGTTTTTATGGCATTCAAAAATGTAATGGTTGCCGGAACCGGTGTCCTTGGTAGTCAAATTGCTTACCAAACGGCACTGAATGGTTTTCATGTTGTTGCCTATAACGACAGCATCGATGCGGCCAAAAAACGTTTAGCTGCTTTACAACCGGCATATGAAGCTGACCTCGGCCTGAGCAAAGCTGATTTTGATAAGGCTCTCGACCAAATCGTCGTTACTGATGATCTGGAAACAGCGGTTAAAGATGTCGATTATGTAATTGAAGCCTTACCAGAAAATATTGAGATTAAGGAAGAATTTTACAAGCAACTGTCCAAGTTGGCGCCAGCCAAGACCGTCTTTGCAAGTAATTCTTCAACGATGGTCCCAAGTCAACTTGTTAAGTTTGTTGACCGTCCGGAGAAGTTCCTCCACATGCACTTTGCAAACCGGATTTGGAAGTGCAATGTTGCGGAAATTATGGGAACCGACAAGACTGACCCAGCTGTCTTCCAAGAAGTTGTCGACTTCGCGCACCAAATTAAGATGGTCCCAATTCCAATTCACAAGGAACAGCCAGGGTACGTCCTGAATTCGCTGTTGATTCCATTCTTGGTATCCGCAATGCTCCTCTGGGTTAAGGGGGTTGCTGATCCGGAAACCGTTGATAAAGACTGGATGATTTCTACTGGGGCACCAGTTGGACCATTTATGATGCTTGATGATGTTGGCTTACGGACTACTTACCAGATCATGATGGGACTGTACAAGACACGTGGTAATGACTACTTCAAGGCCATTGCTGACAAGCTGAAGGTCATGATCGATGCTGGTAAGAATGGTCGTGAATCTGGCCAAGGATTCTACTCCTACCCACACCCAGCATTTGAAGACCCAGATTTCTTGAAGAAGTAGGGAGGCTCAACCATGACATTTAAAAATATTACCGTCGCTGGTGCCGGTGTTTTAGGTAGCCAGATTGCCTATCAAATCGCTTTGAAGGGCTTCAAAGTAACTGTTTATAACCACCATGTTGACACAGCCGAGAAGCGTCTTCATGCCCTGAAGGCAGACTACCAGCGGGACTTACATCTGACTGATGAACAGTTCCAAGCCGGTCTGGATAACATTGTCAACGTGACGACTGACCTTAAAGAAGCTGTGGCCGACGCTGATTACGTTATTGAAGCCTTACCTGAATCACTGGATTTGAAGGAAAAGTTCTACGCAGAGTTATCTGAAGTGGCGCCAGCCAAGACTGTCTTTGCAAGTAACTCATCATCATTCATTCCTGGTCAATTAGTTAAATACGTTGACCGTCCTAACAAGTACTTGCACATGCACTTTGCTAACAAGATTTGGCGGTTCAACGTTGCTGAAATTATGGGAACTGAACAAACTGACCCAGCCGTTTACCAAGAAGTAGTCGACTTTGCGCGGGCCATCGGGATGGTGCCAATTGAATTGCACAAGGAACAGCATGGTTATGTCCTGAATGCGGTCCTGATCCCACTGCTGGGTTCAGCAATGCAATTATGGGCTAATGGTGTTTCTGATCCCCAAACTATTGATAAGGACTGGATGATTTCAACTAGTTCACCAATGGGACCATTCATGATTATCGACATGGTTGGTCTACGGACGCCATATCAAATGGAAATTAATACCTACCAAACCACGAAGGATCCAATCCATCAGACAATCGCAGATAAGTTGAAAGCCATGATTGATGCTGGTCATACTGGTCAAGAGTCCGGTCAAGGATTCTACCACTATCCAAACCCAGAATTTGAGGATCCAGAATT
Organism: uncultured Limosilactobacillus sp.; assembly: GCA_944326735.1. The sequence goes on from CALVFC010000015.1 coordinate 4,002, forward strand.
CTTGAAGAAGTAAATTATCGCAACGAGCGGTGCCGTTCGATTATCGAATGGTACCGCTTTTATTTATCTTAAACTTGCTGTTGCTAACTAGTGAACAAAAGTGTTACAGTTTAGGGTATGAGATTAAGTGTATTGGGGTGAATACTATGGCTGATCGTTATTCAGCAATCCGGCAAGCTTTTCATGAACCGGAAATTAATGCACAATTATTTAATTCACAGTTTGGCTTGGAAGTGAAGAAATACCGGGTCCTGACTAACGGCCGGGCAAGTCGCTATCCATACCCAGCCGCGTTGCGATCACGAAAGCATAATTTATATTTGAACTCTGGCTTTACTGACAACATGATTGATTTTGAAACCGAACCAGTCGTGGGCTCTAAAGCAGCTGTCCGTCAGCTCAAGATGCTGGAACAAATTATGATTTCTCAATTACATGAAGATGAACGGTTGTGGCCACTAAGTTTGGCACCAGCACCTGTTTACCAGCATGACCTTGATTACTTGGTTACCGATAACAGTAAGCCATGGACGCAAGCTAATCATGATTACTTGGGGAAGAAATACGGTATTACCCAGGAAATAATGGGGGACGTTCACGTTAACTACAGCTTGGCACCGGGCCTTGTTCAAACCCTTTACCAGCGCTTCTACACTGATAAATATGACAGTTTAGTGGACTTTCAAAATCACCTGTACTTCAAACTGGCCCAATCATTTGTCCTTTACCAATGGCTATTTACATACCTTTACGGTGCTTCACCAGTGTCTGAGGATATGAAGTTACCAGAAAAGCTGGACTTGCCAGTGCGGAGTCTCCGTTCAAGCGACTATGGTGACGATAACTTGCCAAATGAGCAGATAGGTTATGATTCACTGGAAAGTCACTTTGCCCAATTACAACAATACCTGGATGATGGGACTTACTACAGTCTGAAGGAATTCTTTGGCCCTGTTCGTTGCCGTCGTCATAACCAGGATAATAAGGACCTGCAGGGGATGCTGGATCACGGAATTAACTATTTGGAATTCCGTTCATTCGACCTTGACCCACTGTCACGGACTGGGGTCAGCGATGATACGATCAACTTCCTGGAATTATTAATGCTGGATAGCATTATTTCACCATTACCAGACAACCTGAGCGAACGTTTGGCGGCCGCCCGGAAGCTTAATAATGAAGTTGCCCTCCAGCAGCCAAAGGAACAAACGCCAGAAATGCGGGCGGAAGCTGATAAGCTAATTGATGAGCTTCAAGAACTGGTTGATGAATTCAAGGCCCCAAAGGAATATCGGATGGCATTGAAGTTTGTTCAACGGCGGGTTGATGATCCTTCATTGACCATTTCTGGTCAACTAGCAGACCAAATTGAAAATGGTAACCTGTTATCATTTGGTTTGAAGCTTGCTAATGACCGGTTCACTGCCAACATGAACCTTACCCACCCATTACAGGCGGTCAGCGAGACTTACTCAGACTCTGTTCAACAGATTCTGCGGGCAGCCATTGAACTAGGGGTAAACGTTAAGTTGGCTGATACCAACGTTACCTTGTCAGTGGATGACCACCAAGAATCATACGGGGCTACTGGTGAATTTACCTTCCCAGACGGACCGCGGGCCTTCGTTCTGAATGCCTTCCCTGAAGCAAAAGCCTTTCAGGAAGATTCAGATGAAGATGAGGCAGAATAATTAATGAATTTAACAAAAGGCTGGGGCATTGTCGCAGCCTTTTCGTATATCTAAGAGGGTGTAATTATGCGTTCAATCGGTATTGTTGGCCTCGGGCATGTTGGTCGTCAACTCGCTACCCAGTTAGTAACCGGCGACCAGGTTGACCGGCTGACATTGATTGATCAGGATGATGACCTGGCATTAGCCATCCAAACCGATTTAACAGACCTGGCCACCGTTCAGAATGCGCAACCGGAAATTATTATTCAGGACTGGGCAGCGCTGGCCAACAGTGAAATCGTTGTGACGGCGTTTGGCAAGAGTGAACTACAAGCCCAAGCTGCCGACGCAGAACTGACCTTTAACCAACAGGCCGCTTGTCAGGTGGCCGACCAGCTTAAGCAACAGCAATTTGCGGGGATCCTGATTAATGTCGCCGACCCGAATGAAGCGGTGACCGCCTACCTGCAAGAAAAGGCAGCATTGCCACCCAAGCACGTCCTCGGTGTCGGGACGAGCCTGGAAACAATTCATATGCGCCGGGCAGTTGCTAACGCGGCCCATCTTTCCCCAACAAATATAAGTGGCTTTGTGTATGGTCAACATAATGGTCAACAGGCTTTTGCCTGGTCAACCGTCAAGGTGAATGGGCAGTCACTAGAACAGTCCTTGAATGGTCATCACGTGGATTTGAATCAGGCGAAGATTAAGGCGGACATGAATAACTGGTACACTTTGCATGGCTTACATTACAATGCGGCCGGGATTGCAGGAATTGTGGTTCAGATCATTCAAGCAATTCTGGGCAATCAAAACTTGGCCTTGCCATTGGCCATCTATCAGCCGCAATATAATGGCTACGTTAGTTTTCCAACTCTGGTCAATCGGCAGGGGCAGGGGAACCTCTTGCTATTAAAGCTGTACCCAGTCGAAGAAAATGCCGTTAAAGTGGCGGCAACAGCGGTTCAATCGCAACTCGCAAGTTTACATGAATTAGAAGGTGAACAAGATGATTAAACGGATGGCAGTTTTCTGTGGAGCACGGAAGGGAAACGAAGATAAATTTATTAAGCAAGCAGATGCTTTGGGCAAATACATGGCCGACCACGATATCGAATTGGTTTATGGTGGTGGCCAGTTTGGCCTGATGGGGGCCGTAGCGGATGCCGTCCTGGATAACGGTGGTGTTGTCCACGGGGTAATTACGGAAATCCTCGCTGAACGTGGGGTGGCCAATCCCCGGGTTAAGGACATGCGGACCGTTGCGGGGATGAACATCCGGAAGGAAAAGATGATGGAAAAGGCTGACGGAATGCTGGCCCTGCCTGGTGGGGTCGGGACCCTGGAAGAAATTAGCCAGTGTACTTCCTGGATGACCATTGGTGAGAACCCGAAGCCGGTCGCTTTCTATAACCTGGATGGATTTTATGACCACCTGCGTGAGTTGTTTGTGGAAATGAATAAGAATGGTTTTCTGGAGCAGCGCTTTTTGGACGCTATATGCTTCTCCGATGACTTTGATGAGATCTTGAATTTCATGAACAATTACAAGACGCCGGAGTATCGGAAATACAGAAACTGAGTGCGAAGCCGTTAAAAGCCCTGTATGGCTAGCCTAGTAAGGTGCTTGAGGTGCTAAGGCACATCAAGTATCCTTACGTAGCTAGACACTAGGGGCTTAGGCTGAGCACGTTACGACTATGTGACATTAGAACCTCGTGTGAATGTCCAATCAGCTACTGCTCACGTTATGACTCGGTAGCAGTAGAACCCAATTTAACCCAAAAAACAGGAGGCTGCTTGACAACCTCCTGTTTTAATGATGAAATGTTTTAATTATCTTATGGCATTGGTTGGATCGAATAAACTTGATCGTCTGCTTCATCGATCAAGGATACCGGTCGCTGTTCATTCGCTTGAATGGTAATGTGGTAACCAAACTTATCGAGGTAAACTAACTTATCTTCACGAACCTGCTGAACAGTCGCTGGCATCTCGTGGTTGTCGATTCCTAACTTTAATTCTGGAGAGATGGTGATTATATGCGAACGGTCTCGTTCCTTATCGTAGTAACGCCAGGTACCAGCATAAAAAATTGGTAATGAAGTTTTACCTTTAGCATTTTTTTGACCGTGGCTGAACCCCAGTGAACTGGACAGTCCAGCCATTAAACCCGCACCGAAAAGTAACAAGCCCTTTTTCCGCATATTCCATCATTCTCCTCAATAGTGTGATAAGTAATTAATTCACTGTTTATTATACACACATTTCTTAGATTGGTAGATTTCATTTCTGTTAAAAACCAAGAATAATTGTTAAACTTATTGTAATGAAATAAATATCTGATAAGGGAGTTGTCACAATGCTGAAATTAGGAATTATTGGAACCCATATCATTACGGATCAAATGTTAGACGCTGCCAAGACGACTGGTAAGTATCAATTGACGGCGGTTTATTCGCGGACAATGGACCGTGCCAAGGAATTCGGTCAACCATACGGGGCTACTGAATTTTACGATGACATCAATCGCTTCTTCGAAGATGGTGACTTTGACGTGGTTTACATCGCATCACCAAACAGCTGCCACTACCAACAAGCGCGCCTGGCCATTGAAAATGACAAGTTCGTGATCGTTGAAAAACCATCATTTGTTAACCCAGAAGAATTTTCTGCTATTGAATCACTACTGGCTGCCCACCCAAAGGCCCGGCTAGTAGAAGCTGCTCGTCACATTCACACGCCATTGTATGAAGCAGCATTGGATAAGGTTAATGCAATGAAGAAGAGTCACATTCAAGGGGCCACGATCACCGTCATGAAGTACTCTTCCCGTTACGACAAGGTCTTAGCAGATGACAAGCCATATCCAAATATCTTTACCCTCGACTTCGCTGGTGGAGCCCTGATGGACTTGGGTGTTTATGCCGTATATGGTGCGGTTACCATGTTTGGTGAACCTGCTTCAGTTGTTTACTTCCCAACCTTAGCCAAGACGGGTGTGGACGCAAAGGGCGTTGCCATTCTGAACTACGATAAGTTTTCCGTAACGTTGAACTTCGGTAAGACGGCCAACTCACACTTGCCATCAGAAGTTTATGGCTTGAAGGACACCTTGGTTTACGACAGTATCTTCAACACCAAGAAGGTTACTTACTACGATGCCGACCAGAATGCGCACCCATTTGACCAGCCGGTTGAAAAGAACTCCATGACTGATGAAATGAACGACTTTGCTGACCTGTTTAATGATCCTGACTATAAGGACGAACAGGCTAAGTACCAACACTGGTTAGACCTGGCCCGGACCGTTAACTCCGTAATGTACTCGCTTCGTCAATCCGCACAATTAAAATTCCCCGCAGATCAGAAACAAGAATAGGATGATCATATTTGATTGAACAATTTCAGCAAAAATTTGAACAAGAGTTTAAGCAACCGACAGAAATCCAACGGGCGGTAGCGGATGCCCTAACGAACGATAAGTCGGTTTTGGGAATTGCCCCGACTGGTTCTGGCAAGACCCTGGCTTTTACACTGCCATTATTACCGAAGATCAGTCCCGGGGATGGTACCCAGCTGCTTGTCCTGGCACCATCACAGGAACTGGCAATGCAGACTACCCATGTCATGCGTGAATGGGCAAACCTCATTGGGGTTAAGGTTCAATCACTGACTGGAGGAGCCAATCTGCGTCGTCAGGTGATGAAACTCCACAGTCATCCCGATGTCGTGGTCGGGACACCAGGACGGGTTCTCCATATGCTGGATAACCGGCACCTTAAGTTGGGTCACCTGCAAACGATGGTGATTGATGAAGCCGATGACTTATTGCGCGATGACACATTGGCTGTCGTGGAAGATATCGAACGGGCAACACCGCTGAGCGCTCAGTTGGCATTCTTCTCTGCCACCATGTCACCAGTATTCAAGGAACTGTCCGTGATGTTTGGCCGCGACATTGTAACTTACGATGTCCGTGATCAGGACCATACCCGTGGTCCCGTTCGTCATGGCTTTATGTACGCTCGGACAAATGCGCAGAAGACCGCTACTTTACGGCGCTTTACCAGTATTAAGGACTTCCGGGGATTGGTATTCTTCAATAGCACTCGGACGCTACACTACGCCGCTAGCCGTCTCCGTCATGAACATATGCCAATCGGGACGTTAGGTGGCCGGCAAAAGCAGACCCAACGTGAAAAGGCCCTCCGGATGTTCCGGAAGCGGCAGTTGAAACTGTTGCTGACGACCGATGTGGCTGCCCGGGGTATCGACATTCCTAAGTTGCCAGCAGTGATTAACTTTGATTTACCTAAAGAGGTTAATACCTACATTCACCGTTCAGGCCGGACTGGTCGGCAGGGTGAACCAGGGTTAGTTGTTAACCTGGGTGACGATCATGATATCCGTGATTTGAAGCATTTGCTGGCAGATACTGATTACAAGTTGGTCCACCTTTACGTTGACCATGACCAGATCACTGATCAAAAGCCTGAAGAAGGGCAGCGGGTGCTTTCCGTGCGGAAGAAGAATTCCCGCAAGCTGCAAAAGGAACAGTGGTCATCAAAGGAGACTGTTGAAAAGTCAGTTCACCGGACGTTAGGCAAACTCAAGCCGAAAAAGAAGAAGCGTCACAAGAAGAACCGTAAGAATAAGGGAATTCGTTTGAAGCACCGTCGCGAGAATGCCCAGAAATAATAATCAAAAGAGGATTAGCGCTTTACGTCTTTGGCGGTAAATGCGATAATACTCTTTGGTTTGGTCCTATAGTATAACTGGATAGTACATCCGCCTCCTAAGCGGCCGATTCCGGTTCGAGTCCGGATGGGACCATTTGAAAGATGAGCGCGAAGCCGTTAAAATCTCCCGGAAGGCTAACTATTTCTCCAACGAACAGCGACTTGTCGTCGGAGGAGGAGGAGGTCGTTAGCTATAGGGAGATTAGGGCGAGGGAGCGAACCAGAAAACTTGTTTTCGTATGTGAGCCCCCGCAAGGCTGATTAGGATAGTCACACCCGATTCATCGGTGTGAATGTCCAATCAGCTACTGCTCACGTTACGGCTATGCTGCATTAGAAGATGTCACCCAAATCAATATAAAAGAAAACTCCAAAACTAAGATTTTGGAGTTTTCTTTTATCTTTTAACTCGTTGCAGGATTGTTGTACAATAAATTATGTATTGTTTGAAAGGAGGGATCACCATGCACGGACCATTTAAGATCATGTTGCTGTTTGGAACACGAGCAGAAGCATTAAAACTGGCGCCAATTATTGAACAGATGAAGAACGATCCAGCAACTTGGCAACCATCGATTGTCGTGGCTGCACAAGAACGGCGATCCTTGCTTCAACAGACGATGAAGTTCTTAAACTTAAAATCAGACTTTGACCTGGATACTAGTGAAATCAGTCACGTCAACGCCGCTGAAAAACTCAGCCAGTTACTGCATAACTTCAACAACGTGATTAATGCGAGTCAACCAGATATGATGCTGGTTGTTGGGGATGCGGCCACGAGTTTAGCGGCCAGTTTGGTATCCTTCTACCACCACCTGCCGCTAGGTCACGTGGAAGCTGGACTGCGGACTTACGATAAGTTCTCACCATTTCCAGATGAAATGCACCGGCGCTTAACTGACGACTTGGCAGACCTATACTTTGCGCCAACGACCGGTGCTCGGGATAACTTGTTATCCGAACACCATCCAGCTGAACAGATCTACGTTACGGGGAACACATCTATTGATGCGGTACGGGAACGGTTGACTGATGATTTCCATAATGAAGTCCTTGACCAAATTCCGGATGACCATCGCCTGATCATTTTGACTATGCAACGGCCAGAAAGCATTGGCGCTCCCATGGAACGGGTCTTCCACACGATGAAGGATGTTGTGGAAACTAACCCCGATGTTGATGTGATTTACCCGGTTTATCCGAACTCTGAAGTGATTAGTATGGCGGATGAGGTTCTTGGTAAACAGAATCGCGTTCACCTGATTGAACCGCTGAACCATTCTGACTTCTTGAACTTGGCCGCACGCTCCGACTTCTTGATTACTGATTCAGGGAGTATTCAGGAAGAGGCACCGGCTTTGCATAAGCCTGTGCTCCTGTTGCGTGAGAAGACGGAACGGCAGGAAGCGGTTGAAGAAGGGTCTGTTAAGATCGTCGGGACGAACCCAACAAGCATTCAACAGGCGGTTTTCGAATTGCTCCACCAGCCAAAGATCTATCGGAAGATGGCAGAAGCCCCGAATCCGTTTGGGGATGGCCACGCCAGCGAGAAAATATTACAGATCATTCAAGACTATTTAACACGTAAATAACACAAGAGGCAGCGGTTAGAACATGAGCTCTAAGCGCTGCCTTTCTATATATTAATTATTTCAAATCTTCACTGTGGGCCTTATCTTGCATTAAGAAGGTCAGGCAAATCCCGATCACAACCAGAACGACTGTGAAGTAGATTCCCCAGTGAACACCGTTAGTAAACTTAGCTGCTAAACTGCCAGTACCGGCCATCCGACCTAATTCAAGGAAGGACGTTGCCAGGGCAGTGGCTAAAGCCCCAACGATTTGTTGCATGGTGTTTAAGATGGTTGAACCATCGGCAGATTGCATCCCGCTCAGTGAGTTCAGCGCACTCGTCTGGGATGGAGACATTGCCAGTGGACAACCGATCATTAAGATGACGTGCGCAGCAATTACGTACGCAATTGATGAGTGCGGTGTGGTGCAGGCCAACATGATTGCACCAACTAAGGCGATGATGAAACCGATCATGGCCGGCTTCTTGGCACCAACCTGGTCATATAACCGACCAGCAAATGCTGAGGTAAGGGCGTTGATAATCCCACCAGGCAGCATGATGATCCCCGTCAATGCGACTGGCAAGAGAAGACCGTTTTGAATGTACATTGGCAACAGGTACATGGCGGATAAGATGATCCCAAAGTCCAACATAACTAGGGTTGAACCAATCGCGAAGGACTTGTTTGCAAATATCTTCAAGTTGAGGATTGGGGTATCCAAGTGCAATTGCCGGTGAACGTACAATGCTAAAACAACCACACCGACGACCAATGCAATCATCACGGGCAGTGAAAGCCAACCATCACGGGAAGATAAGCTAGCACCAATAACTAGCCCAGAACAACCCACAGCTGATTCAAGGATGGATAAAACATCCACGTGTGGCCGGGTTAAGTGGCCAACGTTTTCCAATGAAGTAATGGCGAAGATTAAGGCAATTGCCAAGAATGGCACGAATGCCCAAAAAATCCAGTGCCAGGATAACTTGGCCAAAATCAAACCAGTTAATGTTGGTCCAATTGCTGGGGCAAACATAATAACGAGGGCACAGACACCCATGACGGCCCCGATCTTCTGTGGTGGGAAGATCTGCATTACCACGGCAAACATCAATGGTAGGATCAAACCGGTTCCGATACCTTGAATCATTCGTCCAATCAGAACCACCATGAAGGTTGAACCCAGTGCGGAGACCACCGCACCGACAATAAAGTCAGTGAGGGCGAAGATAATGATTTGCCGCGTGGTAAACCACTTCGAAATTAATGAAGATAATGGCAAAATAATCCCAATCACTAACATATATCCGGTAACTAACCATTGAATGGTTGCTGTGTTAACGTGTAACGCAGAAATTAAATTTGGTAAGGCAATGTTCAATGAAGTTTCTGAGAACATGCCGACGAAAGCGCCAAGCAGCATGGACACCATTGCGAGTTTTGGATGACGAACATGTTGTCTTGCTTGAGGTTTCGTATTCATATCAATAATCACTCCTTTAACCAATTCTCTTTTATACACGATTGGTTACTTTACCAGAGTTGATTAAGTTTCGTAAGTCTCTCGCAGTTTTCTTTTAAATGTTAATAATATAACTTATTTAAATTAAGTTGAAAGTGCTTTAATTCAATGAAAAATCCCGGCCACTAGTAACCTAGTTAGCCGGGATGTTATATGTGAGGTGGGGTTGAGTGCTTTGTACTGCAACACAGTCGAAACGTGGGCAGTAGCTGATTGGACATTCACACCGATAAATCGGGTGTGACTATCCTAATCAGCCTTGCGGGGGCTCACATACGAAAACAAGTTTTCTGGTTCGCTCCCTCAGCCTAATCTCCCTATAGCTAACGACCTCCTCCTCCGACGACAAGTCGCCGTTTGTCGGAGAAATCGTTAGCTTTCCGGGAGATCTTAACGGCTTCACACTCTACTTTTCAATCCCCTTATTATTCCTAAAAATCAACCACTTCGAGAAGATGTAGTTGGCAATCACCACAATCACGTTATCAATGAACTTCACGATAAACTGTTGAAGGGGTGAGTCAAATTTTAACATCTTAATACCAACGTAAGTGATCACGATATCGATGATCAACGTCACACCACGGTAAAAGAAAAACCGCAGCATTTCGACCAACGTATCGATCACCGTCGTATAGTGGGAACCAAAGACCCACACCTTGTTGGTGAAGTAGGCGACGAGCACCGCCGCCACCCATGCCAGGACGGTTGATATAATAACGCCCCAGTGAAGACCAGGGCTCAGGATTTGAAATACGACCAAGTTAACGACCGTCGTCACCACGCCCCAGAACAGGTAGGCGATGATCGACTTGTACTTATTCCACAGGTTTCTTACCATTATTTACCTGCCTTTTCCACCAGCTGCTTAGCGAAGGCGTCCAGCTTCTTGATGTCATCTTCGTCTGGTGCCAAGTTAATATGAACATTTTCAGCGCCCTTAGTAGCTCCTGCTTGGTCAAAGGCCTTACCAAATTCATCAACCGCCACGCAGAAGTCGTCCGCGTAGTAGGTGTCACCAGAGCCAGCGACCCCGTAAACCTTACCAGACAAGTCCGCGTCCTTCAGATCATCATAGAAGTCCAATCCTTCTTCTGGCAGAGCCCCTTCGTCGTAGGTGTATGGACATACGACACAGATGTCGACATCATCAAAGTCGGCCACGTCCGCCATCGTGATTTCTGTTTCATCAACCTCAACGCCTTGGTCTTCCAAAGCTTCAGTAATCACGTCCGCGACGTCCTCGTTATTGCCAGTAATTGTGGCATACACAACCATTGCTTTAGCCATTGTCATTCCTCCGTTCAAATTATTCGCTTAATAGTATAGCATGCTTCGCCGTTATGATGGACACAAGTGTTATACTAGGTAACGTAAAAATCAAAGAAGGGGAACTATTAATGATTACTTTAAAATCACCACGCGAAATTAATGCGATGGAAAAGGCCGGTGCTGCACTGGCCGGGATGCATATTGGGATCCGTCAATTCATTCGGCCAGGCATCTCCAGTTGGGAAATTGAAAAGTTTGCCCGGGAATACTTCAAGAAGATTGGTGCCAAGGCTGAACAAATCGGCTTCGAAGGTTACAAGTACGCTACCTGTGTCTCCGTTAACGATGAAATTTGCCACGGCTTTCCACGGCGTAAGCTGATGCTGAAGGACGGCGACCTGGTTAAGGTTGATACGGTTCTTTCCATTGATGGCTTTTTCGCTGACTCCTGCTGGTCATACGGTGTGGGTGAAGTTAAGCCAGAAATCCAAAAGTTGATGGATGTTACTAAGAAGTCACTCTTCATGGGAATCGACCAATGTATCCCTGGTAACCGGATCGGTGACATCGGTGCCGTTATCCAGCACTACACCGAAGACGAAAATGGTTACGGGGACGTTCGTGAATTCGTTGGTCACGGTATTCAACCAACGATGCACGAAGATCCAATGGTGCCACACTATGGTGAACACGGCCAGGGCCTTCGTTTGAAGAACGGGATGACGATCACTGTTGAACCAATGATCAATACCGGTACCTGGAAGGCTGATACGTCTGACCCAAGTGGCTGGCTTGCTAAGACTGCCGATGGTGGCTGGTCTTGCCAATACGAACACACCCTAGTTGTTACGGACAAGGGTCCGAAGATTCTGACTTCTCAAGATCCAGAAGCTGATGCGGACTACATGTATGATGACGATTACGTTAAGTACTTTGATCACTACAGCAAGATTGCGAAGGAAATTGCTCAATCTTACAAATAATGATCAAAAATAATTGGTTTGTCTTTTAAATTTATAAAAATAAGTCGACCAGATGAATATTCAACACGAAAACGGTGGGGGCTAACGAAAATTAGCCGCCACCGTTTTTAATAATCCGTTCCTGAAGGGCAGTTTGCGCGCTGATACCATGGAACCGTTTCACATAGTTGTCACATGCATAAAAATGGATATTAACTTAAAATTAATATAAATATACACAGAATTAATCCAAAATTGCATAAAACCAATAAGACGTTTTTATTTAAATGTGTTAACGGCCTGTCATTTTGTGTAAAAAGTATTATACTTAAATTATTAAAGGATTTCTTATTGTTATTTAAGAATGTAATTGTTTAGGAGGAATTTGCATTGGATGAGCAAAGTAGTAATAAAAAGATGATTACTACCTTTGGCCTTGTGACGATGATCATTACCGCCATCTTCGGTTTTGGTAATGTTTCCAACGCCTACTTACAAATGGGTTACGGTAGTATTATCTGGTATGCCTTAGCGGGGATTTGTTTCTTCTTCCCGTGTGGCTTAATGATGGCCGAATATGGTTCTGCCTTCAAAGATGCCAAGGGTGGTATTTATTCTTGGCTGGCCGGATCCATCGGTGAACGGATGGCCTTTATCGGGACCTTCGTTTGGTTAGCTTCCTGGATTGTGTGGATGGTTTCCACCGCTTCCCGGATTTGGATTACGTTCTCTGCCTTAATCTTTGGTAAGGATACGACCCAACAATGGAAGTTCATGGGTCTCTCTTCAACTGAAGTGATCGGTGTCTTGGGGATTATCCTGATGATCGCATGTACCTACTTCAGCTCTCGTGGGATGACCGCGATTGCGAAGGTTGGTTCCCTTGGTGGGATCTTCACCGTGGTTGTTAACATTATTTATGTTATCGCCGCAATCGTTGTTTTGATTATTAACAAGGGTGCTTTGGCACAACCATTCCATGGTGCTTCAAGTTTGATCCTTTCACCAAACACTCAGTTCCAGTCACCAATTGCCATTATTTCATTCGTTGTCTACGCGATCTTCGCTTACGGGGGGATGGAATCATTAGGGTCCGTTACTGATTCAATGAAGAACCCTGAAAAGACCTTCCCACGTGGCTTGATCATTGCCTCCGTCTTCACGATCGGGGCTTACGTTATCATGATCCTGATGGCTGGTTGGTTTGCTAACTACAAGCACGACTTTGCTGTTTCTACTACTAACCTGGGTAACGCTACTTATGTCCTCTTTAACATCTTAGGGGTTAAGTTAGGAACCGCGCTGGGCTTCTCCCATGCGGTTGCCCTCGAATGGGGTGCTGCAATGACCCGGATCGTTGCCTTCTCACAGGCCCTTGGGTTCTTAGGTGCCCTCTTCGTTCTGATGTACTCACCAATTAAGGCCTTTATCTTAGGTTCTAACCCTGAATTGTGGCCAAAGAAGTTGACCAAGCTGAACAAGGCGGGGATGCCTGCTAATGCTATGTGGCTCCAAGTCACGGTTGTTTCAATCATTATCTTCTTAGTTGCCTTTGGTGGTTCTGCCGCTCAAAAGTTCTACACCATTTTGACTGATATGGCCAATGTTTCAACTTGTTTCCCATACCTCTTCTTAGTGGGTGCTTTCCCATTCTTTAAGAAGAAGACGGACATTGATCGTCCATTCGTTGTCTTCAAGAACAAGGCATTGACGAACACGATCGTTTGGTTTGTTGAAATTATCCTGATTGTCGGAATCCTGTTCACCTTCATCCAACCAATGCTGGATCACGATTGGCAAACAGCCTTCTGGACAATTGCCGGACCAATCTT
>CALVFC010000016.1 GCA_944326735.1 uncultured Limosilactobacillus sp.
GGGTTGTCCGTGCATATGTTGAAAACAAGCTTTACGGTCCTGAATACCCAAAGCCATACAAGGTTTACTACATGGGCCCAATGTTCCGTTACGAACGGCCACAATCCGGTCGGCAGCGTGAATTCCACCAAATTGGTGTCGAAGCTCTGAACAACGAGTCACCACAAATCGACGTTGAAGTTATCGCAATGGCCATGACCCTCTTCAAGCGCTTTGGTGTGCCTAACGTTAAGTTGGTTATCAATACCTTAGGTGATAAGAAGGTTCGTGAAGATTACCGGCAAGCATTGATCGACTTCTTGAAGCCCCACTATGATGAATTGAGTTCAGACTCCCAGGAACGGATGTACCGGAACCCACTGCGGGTCTTAGATAGTAAGGATGCTGGCGATAAGAAGATCGTTGCCCAAGCACCTTCAATCCTGGATTACCTGGATGATGAATCACAACAATACTTTGATTCTGTTCAAGCCCTGCTCAAGAAGCTGGGGATTGATTATGAGATTGATACGAACATGGTGCGGGGACTGGATTACTACAACCACACTATTTTCGAAATCATGTCTGATTCACCAGTCTTTGGTGGCGGCTTTACTACCGTTTGTGCTGGTGGTCGCTACAATGGTCTGATTAACCAATTAGGTGGCCCTGAAGAAGGGGGAATTGGTTTTGGTATGGGTGTTGAACGTCTGATGCTCTTACTGAAGCAAGAGAACCCAGACTTTGCCCCTAAGGACCAGTTGGATGTTTTCTTCGCCAGTGCCAACGCTGACGGGGATGAATTAGCATTCAATATTCTGAATAAGATTCGTCAAGCTGGCATCGTGGCTGACAAGGATTACTCGGGCGTGAAGGTTGGTAAGCAAATCAAGGAAGCCTTCCGGCGTAATGCCAAATACTTCGCTGTCTTTGGTGAACGGGAAGTTGATGAAGGCCAATTCCAACTGAAGAATGCGGCCACTAAGGACACCGTTGATGTTAAGATTGACGATTTCGTTGCTGACCCAGCAAAGTATCTGAAGTAATAAGTAAAAAAAGGCTTTAGGAAACGTCATCATTTGTTGACGGACTTCCTAAAGCCTTTATTCGTTAATATCTCTATTTGTTAATCGTCAACAGCATAAGTACCCATGTCGTCAGCGATCGCAATCCGACCAGCATAGTCCTTGCCAGCGTTCTTAGTTAAGCCGACCTTGTTGAAAGCAAAGGTGACCGTCAAATCAGCCTTGACGGCGACCCCCATCACTTCACCGGTATCAGTGTTAATCCCAGAAGGCATATCAACCGCCACAACAACTGCTTTAGCCTGGTTAATTGTTTTAATCGCATCAGCGTAGGCACCTTCAACAGGCCGGTCAATTCCGATACCAAACATCGCATCAACGATTAACGTCGCCTTGTCAAGAATTGCCAAATCAGTTGTTTCCGGGATTTGGTAATAATGACAAATGCGTTCTTGAACTTGGTGTTCATCAGAGGTATGAGCGGGGTTGCCAACATTAAGGATGGTGACCTTCACGCCAGCAATATGTAACAGGCGGGCCACATCAAGGCCGTCACCACCATTGTTTCCCGTCCCCGCAACCACGACAACGTGATCAAGGTTGATTGGAAAAGCATTCAGAATTTCGTCCCGCACAGCTAGTGCTGCCCGTTCCATCAGTACAAGTGAAGGGACACCAATGTGGTTAATGGTGTAAGAATCGTAATGACGCATTTGTTCTGCCGTGATGGCTTGTGAAGACATTATAAGGACCTCCTAATATCATTACTAACTCCAGCTTACCACTGATTGTGGAGATTGGTGATGACTTCGTGACAAAATAAACAAGGCCCGGTACAATTGAAGTGATGACCTTGTGATTGAGGGTGAGTTTATGCATTGGCAAGAGTACCTCGACTATTGTCAAAAGATGATTGGTAAGAAGGTTGGCTGGACGCTTCGTGAACCGACCGCCGAAATCCAGGATGGCATTGTTCGGGCCGGTTATCCCCTATACGACCAGCAACTGTTGGATCTTGTCCGTGATTTTCGGCGGAGTGACTGGTACGATGAGCACTACCGGCGGACATTACGGCATGCGCATATTCGACGGGTAATGAATCATGAAACAGTGGGCCAAGTTATGCTGAGTCATGATGACCAGCTAGTCAAAGCGATGCTATCATTAATCGTGGATAATGAGGATATGACGCGGGGCACCTGGGCAGCTGCTCTCCAGGAAGGCTACCTGTACCAACTCCTCAAAGAGATTCTCAATCAGCAAAATACTATGGCTGAGGAAGGATAATGATATGAGTAAAAAGGGTAAGTATGAAGTCCAAAAGTTTACCTGTATTCCGGTGGAACCTGATGCTAACGGTAAGTACCAGCTCAAGCCGGACCAGGATGGTGAAGCCAAACTCCATATTTGGCGGACTGGTAAGCATACTAAGGGAAAATATAAACGGCCCGGTCAATTAATGATGACCGAAAATAACCTAATCGCTGTTATCATTGCAGCAGAACCAATGGCATTTAAAGATCGACATAGTGAAACACCACTTCAGCGCTTTTTAACAACCTTTGTGGATGATGATGTTTTGCAAGCCGGCCTTGCTAAATTGAATAAGTAACCAAATCGGCCACCGACGTTTGAATAGGAACGCCAGTGGCCGGTTAATTTATTTAGTTGGTTTGGGTGCGGGAACAACTTCCATACTCAGGTCTTGAGCTAACTTATTAGCAAGAACCACTGCCTGGTTATGTTCCACGTCTTTAGCACCAAACAATAAGATAACATCCTGTTGTTTGAGTTGTTCCTGGACAATTGCCCGAAGTGAATTATAAGGAGCCGGGGTTTTATCTAGTTCTGCCAGGTACCGTTGTTGAAATTCGGGGTACTTAGCGAGGTCGTGGTTAAACCACTGCCGGAGGTCATTGCTAGGCCCGACTTCTTTTAACCATTGATCCAGGTGAGCATTGACCTTGGAAATGCCCCGTGGCCATAGCCGATCAACTAAAATCCGGTAGCCATTTAAATCGGCAGGCTTAGTATAAATTCGTTCTAACTTGAGTTTCATAGATGATTCGCCTTCTGTTTAGTGATAACTTTAGGATAGTACTTTTTAAGGAGGAAATAAAATGGCATTAACTGATTACCAAAAATTCTTTACCGGTCGACCAACACAGGAAATTGCCCTGTCCTTGCTCGGTAAACAGTTAGTTTTCCGTGGTGGTCAGCAGCCAACTGCGGGTGTCATCGTGGAAACGGAAGCGTACTTGGGTGAAAATGACTCGGCTTCCCATGCCTTTAATGGGCGGCGGACAAACTATTCTGAGTCGTTGTATGGTAACCCTGGAAACATTTATGTTTACCAAATCAGAGCGCATTATTGCTTTGATGTGGTTGTCCAAGACGCCGAAGAACCGCAGGGAGTCCTTATTCGGGCCATCCAACCAACCCAGGGAGTGGAACAGATGCAGAAGAACCGGGGGATGACGGGCGTGAATATTAGTAATGGCCCTGGCAAACTCATGGCAGCGCTGGGAATTCAATCCCGCCAGCTAGATGGTCAGCCGCTCGAAACGAGTTCATTGACGATTGAGCTCACCAAGAATTTTAAAATTCCCCGGGAAATAATCACCACAAGTCGGGTCGGTGTTAATTTACATGGTAAAAACGGGAAGAGTCCGTACCGCTTTTATGTCAAAGGTAACCCGTACGTTTCTGGCCTCCGTAAGCGTGAAATGGACTTAACCACATTTGGATGGAAGGAAGAATAGTAATGGCATTAACCTATCAACAACTATTAACTGCGGTTCCGTTGGTAATTCGGGCGGGGAATGTTCCTAATATTGTCGGTGAGGCTGGTGTCGGTAAGTCAGCGCTAGTGGCTGATATTGCTCGCCAGATGGGGGCCAAACTGTTTACAACGGTCGTCAGCCTGAGTGAAAAGGGCGACCTCGCCATTCCGGTTCCACCATTAACGAGCGAATCGTTTGTTGAAACTAAACAGTACGGGCGATTAGCAAACGTCCAATTTGGTTATTCAGAAACGTTAGTACAAATTATTAAGTATGCAGAAGCCCATTCTGATCAGCCAATCATTTGGTTTCTGGATGAATTTAACCGGGGACCCCAAGCGGTTCAGTCAGAGTTAATGAACCTTGTTTTGCAACGCCAAATTAATTCTTTGTCTTTGCCCACGCAAGTCCATATTGTGATTGCCGAAAACCCTGACAATACGATGACAGGGTTTGAACACAGCGATTACGGAGTGGCCATGGGTGACGCTGCCATTAAGGATCGGACGGTGCGCCTGGTGATGGCCACGTCGCTGGGTGACTGGCTGAAGTGGGCTCAACAGAAGGTAAATGGCAACCGTAGTCGAATTAACCCACTAGTTATCTCCTACTTAGAAGAGTATCCGCAACGACTGAGTAGTCAGCCATCTTATGATAGTGACTTAGTACCAACACCGCGGGCATGGGAACGGGTCTCACGGAATTTGGATCAGTTAGAACAGCTTTCTAGTGATGAACAGCGGGCGCTTGCTCCAGACCTGTTTAGCGGTGATCTGGGGGTTGAGGTTGGCGTATCATTTGCTGAATACGTGCAAGCCCATGGACAGGAGGTTACGCTGACTGACCTGATGAAGGGACCACTAGCGACGTTTGCACAGTTGAGTGAGGAACGCCAAGTGACCTTATTAAATCAGTGGATCAAAGAAGGATCACAGACATTGGTGGAAGACAAAACGGCAGCCCTATTTAGTCACTACCTTAAACAGGTGTCCGCCGACGGCCAGTATGCACTGGCCAGGACGATTGGCGACCAAACTGACCTCCTAACCGCGCTTTACCAAGCTGCTCAAGGGGGTGCCAGTGCGGTTGCTGCTTTATACCAACAGCTGGCCGAGATTGCCACTCGTGAGGACCGTTAGTCATGGAGCAATTAGCAGAACAATTGTTGCTGTTTCGGAAACAACCTACGGACCAGACGCTCGCCAAGCAGATCGTTGAGACGGCGATCGTGGCTGTTTTACAGCAACGGCGTCTTTTAGGGGAAGTACTATTACAATTGCCACGCCAAATTAGTGACCAAACTGCTACCGCCATTGGATTGCAATGGCAAGGAAACCAGTTACAACTAGTTATTCCAACCAAGTATATCCAAATGGTCGACGTTGATACATTAGTTTTAATGCTCGAGCACCAAGCCTTACATGTGCTTTGGCAACATCCTTTTCGGTACCAAAAATCACTTCACCCGGGTCTAGTGAAGGTGGCCACTGATGTTGCGGTTAACCAGTATTTACCTGCGACGCCGGCGGGGACAGTTGACCTAGGACAATTAGAGCGACTATTGCGGCGTAAACTCCCACCACACCAAGATTCAGGGACCTATTTAAGAATCCTTGAAACATTATCTATTGCGGAAAAGAAGCGGTTAAAACAGGCGGGCTGGCAACTTGAGAAACATAACCCGGTCGGGAAGCAAGACGGTACCGATAGTCACCAGGGATGGCAAAGCGGTGCTCAAGTGGCGAGTGAGCAGGGAGTTCGTTTGGCCCAACTGAAAGCCATTACCCAGCGGGCTTTTCAACGAACGCCACAGCGTGATCGGGGATTAATTCCTGGCGATGTCTTAGAACAGCTACGGACACCTAACCCCACTGGAGAAATGGATTGGCGTAAGGTTCTACGGCGACAGGTCGGTTTAATTGTTCACGGTCGTCAAGAAACCCATGCGCGTTTTAACCGTCGTCAACCAGTACGAATGGAACTAGCAGGACAGGTGAGTCGCCTCGTAAATGAACTGCTGGTCTTTGTCGATAATTCTGGCTCCGTTAGTGATCACGAATTGTCACAGGTTCTGAATGAAATTCGCCGATTACAACAACGCTATGATGTCTCACTGACAGTGTACCCGTTTGACGCTAAGGTGCATGAAAAAGACGCCCAAACGGGAAGGCTGATCCAGTTACAACGTTCAGGTGGCGGTGGGACGGCTTTTCAGCCGATTTTTGATTTTCTTGTAAGTAAACGAATTAATCCCGCTACGCACCAGATTATTATCGTTACTGATGGCTATGGTGAACGGCAAGTTAACCAGTATCAGTACACGCATGTTGACTGGCTACTGACCAACTCACCGACAGAATTATCTGTTGTTAATGCGCAGGGACGGATTGTATCAATGAAGGGTGATCAATAAAATGGCAAAATTACTAGAACCAGCAACAATGCACGAAATTTTGACCCATTCAGATTCATACCAGCGGGCAGTGAAATTGCTGCACCAGGATTGGGAAGTCGATGGCCTGTCCCTCTTCCATAATCGTCTCCAAGGAGCTGATGTTCGGTTTGCCCGTTTACTACAGGCACACGGCTTGGTTCCCGGTGAAATTGATTTGGAAAACTACCGGGCAGTGAGCGAGCTCACTAATCAGCATCCGCAATGGTTCAGTACCAGTGCTCGTCATGAATTACTCCGGCCATTTGAAGGCTGAAATAGTATAATTGTAGATAGTGAACCAAAAGACGCAGTTAGGAGGAAACAAGCGTGGCAGTGAATAACGAATTAATCAAGGACGACTTGTACGAGGCGGTCAATGGTGATTGGATTAAGACCGCTAAGATTCCCGATGATAAACCAGCAACTGGGGGCTTCAACGACTTAGTAGACCAGATTGATAAGCAACTCATGGATGACCTGGATAAGTTTGCCGACGGGAAGGAAAAGAGCGATGATCCGCGCTTTAACGAAATGGTCAAACTGTACCGGATTGCGAAGAAATTTGACTTGCGTAAGAAGGTTGGCCCACGACCACTGAAGTTAATGCTCAAGGGTGTTGAAGCACTGCAATCGTATGATGATTACAATGCTCAATGGCGGAACTGGATCTTGACGGGGATGCCGTCGCCAGTTGCCTTTGACATTGACGCTGATATGAAAAACGCAACGATCTATGCTTTGTTTGCGGCAGCGCCAGCATTGATTTTGCCTGATAAAAGTTACTACGAACCTGCCAAGAAGCAGGAACATGATCAATTACTTGATTTGTGGACTTCCATGATGAAAGAGTTGATGAAGAAACTCGACTATCAGGATGACCAAGCTAACGAGTACATTGAAAACGCCAAAAAGTTTGACGCCCTCCTCGCACCACACGTTAAGAGTGCTGAAGAAGCCGCTGACTACAGTAAAATGTACAATCCAGAAAGTGTGGCGGACTTGGCAGCTTCCACTGACCAACTAGACATTGCGGGAGTAATCAAACGGCTAGTTAAGGCTACTCCAGATAAGGTCATCGTTACGGAGCCCAAGTACTTCCAAGCTTTGAACGATATTTTGAACGATCATTTTGAACTGTTCAAGGCATGGTTATTAGTTGGCGTTATTCGTGATAATGCTAGTTACTTAGACGACGAAACCCGGGAAATTAATGGTCGTTATTCCCGCGCCTTGTCGGGCAGTAAGAAACCCGTTAGCCAACGTAAGTTCTCCTACTACTTAGCACGGGATGTGTTTAGCCAAGTGATGGGTGACTATTACGGAAAGAAGTACTTTGGCCCCCAGGCTAAGCAAGATGTTCATCACATGGTTGAACAAATGATCAAGGTCTACAAGGGCCGTCTTGCAAATAACACTTGGTTAGGGAAAGCTACCCGTGATAAGGCGATCCTAAAGTTGGATAAATTAGGAATTCAGGTTGGTTATCCTGACAGTATTCCCGCCCTGTATGACCACCTGAAGGTTCAAGAGGGTGAATCATTAATTGCCAACATCAACCAGCTAAACGTTGTTGCTAACAAGGAAATGTTCGGTCGCTGGAACAAGCCCGTTGACCGGATGCGGTGGGAAATGAGTGCGGCCACCGTTAATGCTTACTACCACCCATTCAAGAATATTATTGTGTTCCCAGCAGCTATTTTACAGGCACCATTTTACTCACTGAAGCAAAGCAGTAGTGAAAACTATGGTGGAATTGGGGCGGTCATTGCCCATGAAATTTCTCACGCCTTTGATAACAATGGTGCCCTCTTTGATGAACTGGGTAACTTAAATAATTGGTGGACGGAAGAAGATTCGGCCCGCTTCAAGCAACTGGCCCAAAAGATGATTAAGGAATTTGACGGCCTTGATTTTGCTGGGCAAAAGGTTAACGGTAAATTGACTGTTTCAGAAAATATTGCCGATGGTGGCGGTTTAAGCTGTGCTTTGGAAGCCGCTAAACAAGAGGACGACTTTAATGCAAAGGAATTCTTCATTAACTGGGCAACCATTTGGCGGATGAAGGCCACTAAGCAGTATGAACAACTGCTGCTGTCGATTGACGTCCACGCCCCACAAAAGTTACGGGCAAATGTTCAGGCCCAAAACCTGGCCGACTTCTATCAAGCCTTCGATATTCAACCTGGTGATGGAATGTACAAGGCACCGGAAGATCGGGTCAACATTTGGTAATGCTTAGTCAGCAATTAAATTATCAGAATCAACTAAAACTCCCCATGTCTGATAAAGATGGACATGGGGAGCTTTTTGATATGCCATGAATCTGAGCGTGACTTTTACCTTGCTTTCCGATATCTTATTAGCATGAATTATTTCCCGGGAAATCAATTTGTTAAAGTGGAGGATTACAATATGGAATTTGCCCAAAAGATGAAGGAATACCGCAATCGTCACAATTGGACCCAGCAAGAAGTTGCAGATAAGTTGAATGTTTCACGTAAAACAATTTCCAGTTGGGAAAATAAGCGATCGTATCCGGACATCTTTATGCTTGTTCAAATTAGTGATCTCTACCACGTCACTTTAGATGATTTGCTTAGGGAGGATCATGAAATGATTAACAACTATAAAAAAGAACACGCTACTGATGTCAAAAAGGATCGTGACTTTGTTGTCTCCTATTGGATTAATATTGTGGGCAGTATTTACTTTATTTTGAACAGTTGTGGCTTGGTTAGGATAAGTATGTTACCTGGCGGTCTGCGGTGGATCTTTGGTGCTTTGGTTGCCTTGATCATTGTTAATGCTTTTTGCCTGCTCGGTCAGACTGATTGGCAGCAGCTATCTAAGCCAACTAAACTCGGAATGAACGTAACAGTCGTGGTATTGGCGGCATTATTGACTCGTATCTTGAGTTTCAACGCTAGCTCATTCCATGGTACCAGTGCTTCGTATAGTTTCGGTTATGGATTTGGCCAAGGGTTGACCGTGATTGTTGCTGCAATATCCATCTCTGAGTTATTATGGCTGTATACACAATTTAACCAACGAAGGGATAAGAAATGAAACAACTGCAGGTAATTCAAGGCGATATTACTAAAATGGCAGTGGACGCGATTGTGAATGCTGCTAACACAACCTTAATGGGCGGCGGGGGCGTCGACGGTGCAATCCACCGGGCAGCCGGCCCCGGACTCTATGCGGCATGCTTAAAGTTCCATGGCTGTCCAACCGGGGAAGCGCGTATCACTAGTGGCTTTAACCTGCCCGCCAATTACGTTATTCATACTCCGGGACCAATTTGGCACGGTGGGAATAATGGGGAGCCAGAATTACTCGCCAACTCCTATGCCAATAGTCTTCAATTGGCGGAGGATAATAACTGTCACACGGTGGCTTTCCCGTCGATTAGTACTGGAGTGTATGCATTTCCCGTCGACCAAGCTGCCCAAATTGCCATTAATACAATTCACGACTTCCTGACAGATAGTCAGATTGTCGATGAGGTCACCATGGTGTGCTTTGACCCGGTTACCCTAACTGCCTATCAGCAGCAGCTTAATCGTCATTAACCAAAAACGACTCTTAACGATTGCCGTTAAGGGTCGTTTTAATTTATTCAGCTGTTGTAACTGGACTATCCACAATCTGCCGGTAAGTCCGCGTCGTTAGACCATATAGGATAAGGTATAGTACCAACAGACAAGCCGCAACAACGGCACCAACGGTTAACATTAGTGGGAGGTTGTAGAAATTCAGTTGAACCATAATCTGCCGGATAGCGGGAATAGCGAAGCCGAGATTGATGACAGCACCGATAACCGGCATCATGAAGACCATTAAAACTTGGCTATGGATACTTTTGACAGTTTCTTGTTCACTGAGCCCCACTTGTTGCATTGTGTGGAACCGTTCACGGTCGGCATAACCTTCAGAAATTTGCTTGAAGTAGATCACGATTGTTGTAGTAATTGCTAAGGCAATACTGATCAGAATTCCGATGAAGACTAGGCCACCATACAAGCCATTAATGAGGGAGGTAATCGTTGCTTTACCAGTAAAGTTCAAACTATTCATTCCTAACTGCGCTTGGAGGTCCTGCTCGAATTTAATCCGATCCTTTTGACTGCCATTTAGGCGGTAGTTAAAAGTGGTAACAGTTACTACTGGCACTTTCTTCGGCA
Source organism: uncultured Limosilactobacillus sp. (assembly GCA_944326735.1). Next base: position 10,406 of record CALVFC010000016.1, read on the forward strand.
ACTTATTAACGACAAAGAAGGTTGGTGTGTAGATACTGTGATCAGGGTTAAAGTACTGGTCAAAGTGATTCAGCTTCTTAGCCTGGTAAGTGTGGTTATAAACGGTGACTTTACCATAATGGCCCTTCGTGTTGGCGTACGCTAATGCTTGATGGTCGTTTAAATGAACATGCTGGTGCGTAATTTTGTTATATTCTTTTGTTGTCAACATGATGACCGAACTACTAGTTTGGTTATTCATCTTTTGAATATTACCTTGGTTAATAAAATGATTGTCACGCCAATAGCCGTAATTAGGAGCCGTCATTTGATAATCTGCGTAATTATCAACTTTAACATTATGGTGATGAGCAATGGTGGAGAGGGTGGACCGTTGAGCTTTGGTCAATTTTTGACCGCTCACCATGACAACATCATCAGGAGCGTAGGATTTAACGGTACTGCCAATTCCCACATACAGGGTAATTGATGTAAACAGAATTACCAAAATAGAGCTACAAAGCAGACAGATAGTGGCCAAACTAGCCCCGTTTTGTTCCATCCGCTGGAGCATCCCTGATACAGCGATAAAGTGGCGTGGTTGGTAATAGAAATGCTTGTTTCGCCGGAGAAATCCTAATAGCAGAATACTACCAATGATGAAGACGAGGTAGGTCCCGATTACTAAAAGAACAACGGCCAGCATGAAATGCGAAATGGCAGAGATACGGGGCTTAATCGTCAGCGTAATGTAGTAAGCCCAGATTAGGAGCACGAAGCCAATGATTCCAGCAATTGTATAGAGAATACCGTGCCGTTTGTGGCTGGTTGCCTGTGCCTGCCAGAGCTGGCTTGGCGTCATCCGGTGCAACTTAATCAGATCAATAAGCATAATGACAACGAATAGTCCAACGGTGATGGCGACGGTCTTCATAATTGCAGAAGAGACTAGCCAAGGTTGGGTGAGGTGACCAATATTAAGCAAGTAGCCAAGCCCCAGGAAAGCTAATTTTTCAAAAATAATTCCGAAGACTAGGCCAGCGACTAGACTAATAACCATCAGGTAGCATTTTTCGATGATGGTAAGTAATTGCAGGTTGTGACTAGTCATCCCCAGCATGCTGTACAGGCCCATTTCCTGACTGCGTTGCTGCCAAAGGAAACGGTTAACGTAAACTAAGAATGCCAGCGTCACTAACAAAATGAATTTAAATCCAAGGTCCAACATGGCAGAGGTGACCGACCCGGTGTTGAGCTTTTTTAAGCTGGCGTTAGCAGCGATTGCGATGAAGATGTAGTTAATTGCCACTAACATAATGGTGGCCATCAAATATGGACCATAGGACCGCATATTCCGTTTAAAACTAGAATTGATTAGCCGAAAGTAGAGCATATCAATCACCACCGTTCGTTAACGTCATCATTGTGTTGCTAATTTGTTCTTGGTACTCTTTGAACGACTCATCACCACGGAACAATTCGTGGTAGATTTGGCCATCTTTGATGAAGAGTGTCCGTTTGGCATGACTGGCAGCGGCCGCACTGTGGGTTACCATAATAATGGTTTGGCCATTCTGGTTAACCGTGTCAAAGAGGTGGAGGATTTCATTACTGGTATTGGAATCCAACGCCCCTGTTGGTTCATCAGCCAGGAGCAGGTCAGGTTGGGTAATTAAGGCCCGGGCAATCGCAATCCGTTGCTGCTGACCACCGGATACCTCACTCGGATAACGGTCAATAATCTTGGTAATACCCAGCGCTTTAGCTAACGGCTGCACCCGCTTATCCATTTCAGTAATCGGTGCGCGCGCTAAAACGAGGGGCAGGTAAATATTATCCCGGTTAGAAAGACTGTCGAGCAGATTGAAGTGTTGAAAGATAAAGCCGAGGTGCTCCCGCCGGTACTTGGCTGCTTCGTCAGCAGTCAACTCATTGAGATCCTGGCCGTTTAACAGTGCTTCCCCGGCACTGGCCTTTTCCAGGGTGGCAATGATATTCAGGAGGGTACTTTTGCCGGCCCCTGATTCACCCATGATGGCGATGTATTCACCAGGCTCAACATCGAAACTAATATCCTTTAATGCCCTTACCGGGTGACTAGAATTTTCATTATATGTTCTTTGAATGTGACTAAGATGGAGTAATTGCATTTTATTCATCCCTTTCAGTTGGTTAACGTAACGTTAGGTGATTGATAGTAGTGGTTAGATGATTGTTACCTTATATGTGTTCGATTGCTAATGAGCTTGGCAGGAATTTCTGCTGCGGCTGAGTCGAAATGTGTGCGCCGGGAGCTTGCTTGAGGTGCTTCTACTGCAGCCGAGTCGAAACATGTTCGCCGGGACCGCAACTTCCGCCTAATTATCCCGGACTTGATTGCTTTCACAATCATCGTCCGGGATTCATTAGTGCTCAGTTGCTAATCCGTCCCGGCTTACACTCTCATTATAAAAAAGCTCTCCGCCCATTCCTACTTACAGAATTGCGGAGAACCTTACGAAATTGTAATGTTGTTAATACTAGGCTATTACTAGTCATTCAGTGGATTTGCTGAGCGGACATTATCCGCTGGGAAGCGCAGGCAAGCAGTCGTTCCTTGCCCATCCTTTGATATAACTTTTAGCTTAAAGTTTAACTGGTCAGTGACCTTCTTAACCAGGTATAATCCCATCCCGGTAGACTTAGTTGTTTGATGACCGTTACGTCCCGAAAACCCGTTATCATAAATTCGTGGTAAATTACTAGCGGCAATTCCTTCGCCATGGTCAATGATTTGCAAAGTATTATTGGCCCACTTGATATCAATGCTAGCACCCTTAGACGAATACTTAATGGCGTTCGAAAGAAGCTGGTAAATACAAAAGCGGAGCCACTTTCGATCGGTCAGGACGCGGACATTGTGAAGGTCGGTTAGTCGGGGGATGAGTTGCTGATGAATAAAGACGGCGGAATTCTGCTTCAAAATGTCAGTTACTAACGACTCTAAATTGACCCACTCAAATGTAAAGTCGTGGTTAGTGATGGCCAACCGTTCGTCACTGAGCAACATGTTTAAATGGTCATTAGCTTGTCGCACTGCCGCTATCACTACGGGACTGGGTACTAAGTTGTTGTTCTCAGCAGTTGCTTGTAGACTGGTCAACGAGTTTTTTATTTCGTGTGAATATAGTTCGACATGATCAAGTTGCTCTTGCTGCCGGTTATTTAAGTGGCGAATGGTTTGCTGGGTAGTACGCTTTTGCAAACGGTACTTAGCCATTAATTGGGCTTCCACGGGATTGTTGGCCGTAACCGGGCGGTCTTTTTGAATTGCCCGAACATGCTTAGCAGCCCGGTAACAATCCACTAGCTCCCAAATAATAAGCAGTGGAAGGCTAAAACGAATAGTGTCAATAAAAAAAGCGGCTGGTAAATAATAGAGCGTCACGAGCAACCAAAGAAGGGCAATCAAAAAGAGATAACCAATGAAAAGTGGTAGGGCGGAGATCAATTGGTACTGCCAAAATTTGCTAGTTTTCATGATTCGTCACCAACCGGTAGCCAACTCCCCGTTCAGTTCGCAGGTCATCTTTTAAATTCACGGTTGCCAACTTGGAACGAAGGCGACTGATGTTAACGTTGAGTGTATTATCATTGAGAAATTTACCGCCTTGCCAAAGCCACTCGAGGAGGTTTTCTTTTGTAACCGTGTGATTGATGTGGTTGATCAGGATGCCCAGCATAGCTCCTTCAGTGGGTGTTAACTGAACTGCTCCATTGGGAGTCGTTAATTCGTTGGTGAGCTGGTTTAGCTGGTTGTCATTCCACACCAATTGTTCGTTGTCGGGTGCTTGTTGGTTACGCCGTAACAGGGCTTGAATTTTGGCAATCAAAACCGCAGTCGAGAAGGGCTTCATAATGTAGTCATCCGCCCCAGCAGCGATAGCGTGCATGATATTACTGTCAATGTCAGCGGCTGAGATGACAATGATCGGTGCCTGGCTAACCTGGCGGACAGCGTTAATCCAATAAAAACCATCAAAAGTGGGTAGGGTAATGTCAAAGAGGATCAGGTCTGGTGTTGCCTGGGCAATTTCCTGATCGACATGGTCCCAATCCTTAACGGTTAGGACGGTGTATTTCCATTTGCTAAGCTCCTCAGTTACCGTTTTGATAATCGTGGGGTTGTCTTCCACGATAAATATCTTTGCCACATTAATTGCCCCCTGCGCTTGTAATCAATTTGATAATACCGTAAGCAGTCCGTTAACTCAAATTAGCATGTTTCATGTGAAACACAGAGACAAAAAAGACGGCACCACGATTGGCACCGCCAGAAATATTGATATCAATTAATTTTTGTCTAAACCAAGCTTAGCAGTATATTGGGATTCTTCCTTTTCCAGACGAGCGCGTTCACGCTTGTTATACCATGGTGAAATCGTGAAGGCCAAAACATCATTGATGATGTAAACCATACTGTTAACGGCCATTGCGAGAGAAGCATCGCCTTGGGCAAAGGTGACTCCCCACAGAACCATTTGGAAGATCCCAGAAGCTAACCACCAGAAGTACTGGTTGTTGTAACGAAGGAAGCAAATCACACCGGCTGTTAAACTGATGGAGAAGCTGATCGCATCAATCCATGGACGAGGATCATTTGTTAAGGCGCCGATTAAGTAACCAGAAATTACATAAACGACGATCGTAGACAAAATTGCCACAAACCATGTCTTACCAGTGAACTTCCGAATTTTGGAAACCATGTTGATATTCCAGTTTGCTGATAACAGAACCGGAATATCCAGAGTAATGACGTACGCTAATTGTTCACCAATGCTCAGGTAGTTCTTAGCAGAAAAACCAACGATAATGAAACAGATAGCGGACAAGATCCCCAACCATCCATTAACGGACTTAGCAGCGTTAATGGCCAAAATACAAAGGACACCAAGCGTAGTCCCAATAAAGGTAATTACAGTAATCCAAGTAATCTTGTCATTGACAAGTGTCATTATTTGGCAACCTAAACTGAAGAAGAATAGGTAGTAGTTTTGTTGAGGCCAACCCTTGAGCTGGTGAGCTAAAAAGTGAAAATAGTTTTTCATTACTCAAATCTCCCATACTAGATATTGTATTAATTGCGCTATGAGACCGGGCAACACACAATATGTTGTGGGCAGTCTCGAATGCAACGTCATCTAGTATAGCATTCTTGAAAGATGAAACAAGCATCGGAAAAATGATTAATCAGTCGATATTACTGATCAAAGGGATAATATCGGTACCTCAAGAATTTTGAAAAAATTTCTGGAGTTGATTACCGTTTATCATCATCGGCAACAGATAATTTAACCGCCACAATTTTGACCTGGTAATCACCTTGGGGAGCATTAACGGTGACAGTTTGACCAACTTTTTGGTGCATGATGGCCTGTCCTAATGGTGAGTCAAAAGAGACCTTTTGTTTTGCCAAATCAGCTTCCTGCTTACCGACAATATGGTAGGTCATCTGGTCGTCGTCATCCGTGAACTGGACCGTGACCGTTGTCCCTAAATCAACGGTTTGGTTGTCTGATGGCTTAATGATTTCAGCGTACTGCAACTGCTTATTAAGGAAACGCAGCCGACTTTCCAAGTGCCGCAACTCACGCTTAGCAGTACTATATTCGGTATTTTCTGATAGGTCTCCTAAAGCGCGGGCGGCCTTTAATTGAGCAATCTTTGCTGGACGTTCTTTCTGTAATTGAGCAATTTGGTCTTGAATCTCCTGGTAACCGGTAGCAGTCATTTTTTGAAAGTACACGTTCGCCATTGCTTCTTGAATTTTTTTACGTTGCATTGTTATTAGCTCCTAATTAACAATTTGCAGATTATTGTTTCTTACTAATTATGATATGATAGAAGGGATAATTCAATTTGTTATGGGGGAGTTTTGGAATAATGAGTGAAGAAGAACATGTAAAACAGTTCCTTAATTCGTCCACGTTTAATCAGCTATCTGCTAATCAACAGAAGCACGCTCAAGCCATTTTGACAAGATTTAACAGCTTTATGAACGACGAGCAGCACCTAGCCGACACTGCGTGGACACCACAGGCAGTTCAGCAAGTGATGGTTGGTCAGTTCATTGCTGATCCGGACTTAACAAATTCATTCGGGATTGCGGTTGCGCCAGTCTTAAAAGCTTACCAACGTTTCTTGAAGGTGGATAACTTATCAGAGTTGGAACAAGCAATTGATGACCAACGTGCTACCATGAACGAATGCCGGAAGAGCCACCAGACCTTACAAGAACTTAATGGTAAGGGTTCTAAGTCTCCGAAAGCTACGTCAAAGAAGGCACCAGCTAAAAAGGCTAAAACCAGCAAAAAGGGGTCAACGGCAAAAAGGCTACCACTCCGGCCATCC
>CALVFC010000017.1 GCA_944326735.1 uncultured Limosilactobacillus sp.
TGAGGGGCAAGCTCGTCAACAGACTGGTGCCGCAAGGTGTTTTTAGTAACCCAGCTGCAAGGGTGAACAATTCAGATCAGCCTGCACGAATGTCAAGCTCACAATCGGATTATTTTACTCCAAGAAAATACATTGGAGGAATTCATTTATGTCTCGTTATACTGGTCCAAGTTGGCGTGTTTCACGTCGCCTTGGCGTTTCACTTTCAGGTACTGGTAAGGAATTAGCTCGTCGTCCATACGCTCCTGGTGATCACGGTCGTGACCGTCATGGTAAGCTTTCTGAATACGGTACTCAACTTCGTGAAAAGCAAAAGCTGCGTTTCATGTATGGTATGACTGAACGTCAATTCTCCAACCTCTTCGTTCGTGCCGGTAAGATCAAGGAAGGTACCCACGGTGCTAACTTCATGGCCTTACTGGAACGTCGTTTGGATAACATGGTTTACCGTCTTGGTTTGGCTACTACTCGTCGTCAAGCTCGTCAACTGGTAAACCACGGTCACATTACCGTTGATGGTAAGCGTGTGGACATCCCTTCATACGAAGTTTCCGTTGGTCAAGTAATTGCCGTTCGTGAAAAGTCCAAGAATCTTGACGTTATCAAGAACGCTGTCGATGCTGTTGTTTCTCGTCCTTCATACGTTGACTTTGATGCCGACAAGCTTGAAGGTAAGTTAAACCGGATCCCAGCTCGTGAAGACATGGACGCTGATATTGATGAATCACTTATCGTTGAATTCTACAACAAGTAATCTTTAAGATTGCTAAGCAGTTGATTTATCAACTAAGGGCACCTCATCATGAGGCGCCCTTTTTATGTTGTTTAAGGAGGATTGCGCAATGTCTGATAATGATAAATCCGCAGTAGATCAAAGACTAGAAAATGGTATTTACGGAACTCCTAAAATCAAACCGGATGAACAGCGAAAGTACCTGGGAACTTTTCGTGAACGGGTTTGCTTAACCATTAGCGTTGCTGAATTACGGCAACGTAACTGGACCGCCGCTGTTACCAAGGAGCTGCAACGGGGGATCGGTAATTTGGTATTTATTAATGGCAACCTTCCCCATTCCGAATTGCACCCATACATTCGCGCAGCAGCTGCTGCCAATGGCCAATTTACGATGAAGACCGACCCGGAATTTAAGACTGATCCAGATTCACTCGCCATTGTTATTGCTGCAAAAGACGCTGTTTACCAATCACCGATCGACGTAACTAAACGTTACCCTAATTTATTAGAAGATCATGATGTTCAACAGTCTGAGCAAGAGTCAGCCCACCATAGTTGGTTGCATAAGCTTTTTTCAAGAAAGGGTGACTGACAATGCAACATCCCCTTGCTTACCGCATGCGACCCCGTAACCTATCCGAGGTCGTTGGTCAACAACACCTTGTTGGCCCTGGTAAAATTATTGCCCGGATGGTTAAAGCTAAAACGCTATCTTCAATGATTCTGTATGGTCCACCCGGTACCGGTAAAACCAGTATTGCTAGCGCGATTGCTGGGTCAACCAAATATGCTTTTCGCAAGCTAAACGCCGCGACAGATACCAAGAAGGACCTGCAGGTGGTCATTGAGGAAGCTAAAATGAGTGGGACCGTCATTCTGCTGTTAGATGAAATTCACCGGCTAGATAAAGCTAAGCAAGACTTCCTACTTCCCCACTTGGAAAGTGGACGAATTATTTTGATTGGCGCCACGACTGAAAATCCATATATCAACATCAACCCCGCAATCCGCAGCCGAACCCAAATTTTCCCGGTTCATCCCCTAACGATTGATGACATGAAAACTGCCGTTGCCAGGGCCCTTACCGATAAGGAACGCGGGCTCGGTAAATTACCAATAAAACTAGATCCTGACGCAGAAGAGCAATTAGTAACCGCCACAAATGGTGACTTGCGGAGTGCCCTCAATGGTCTCGAGTTGGCAGCTAAGTCTACTGATCCGGATAGTGACGGCATTATCCATTTAACATTGCCCATCATTGAAGAGTGCGTTCAAAAAAGAGCGCTCGCCGCTGACAAAGATGGTGACGCCCACTATGACGTTATTTCAGCATTTCAAAAGTCGATTCGGGGCTCTGATACTGACGCTGCTCTTCATTATTTGGCGCGGTTGATTGCTGCCGGCGATCTCAATAGTATTGCCCGCCGATTAATTGTAATTGCCTACGAAGATGTCGGCTTGGCTAATATGCCCGCTGTCCAACGGGCGGTGACTGCTGTCCAGTCCGCCCAACAAGTCGGGTTACCGGAAGGAAGGATTCCATTGGCTGATGCGGTCATCGAACTATGCCTTTCACCCAAGTCCAACTCGGGGATCACAGCAATTGATGAGGCCCTGGCCCAAGTGAATGCTGGTGGTTACGGCGAAGTTCCTGACCACCTGAAGGATGCCCACTACAAGGGAGCAGCCAAACTCGGTCACGGCACTGATTATGCCTTTCCGCACGACTATCCCAATGACTGGGTTCCTCAACAGTACCTACCAGACCGGATCAAAAATGCGGAATACTTCCACCCGAAGAAAAATGGTCGTTTTGAAGCTGCCTTTGGTCAACGCTACTGGCAATTAAGAAACGCTCAACGTCAAGCTCTGCGGGGTCATCACCATCCCCAAAGCAGATGATTGCGTAATTGATATAACCATGCTAGGATAATAAGTGAAGATTCTGTGGTGTACGCGTTGTCTAAACGCAGGTTTGCCTTACAGTCTTTTAATTTTGGGACTAGTACATTCGTGACCGGACAACATGCCTTTTCACTTGGTAGTTGGAAAGTTAACAGTCGTGTCCCACCTGTCTTAAACACAGGTCAACACTGAATGACAATTAACGGCACTAACGGAGTTTTCGTACATACACAGAGAGGCTGGGTTTCCCAACCTCTTTATTTTTATTCACGAGGTAGTAGTAATGCTTTTATCAATCCTAATGACCATCTTCGGACTAATTGCCCTGTATGAAGGAATCTTTTTCCTCACCCACACCACTAAGCCATTCTTGGTTTTTGAGCCAGACAAGGACCAAGCATTGGCCAAGGCTATCAAGATCTGGGGAGTTATTCTCACGATTGTGGGCCTGCTTGCCTGCTGGTCAGCATGGGCAAACTCGCTTGCTTTTCTGGTAATTATGGTCATCATTGGGTGCGTTCTGGAAACGCTCATGGCCTACTCATTGATGGGCCATTTTCAGGCGGCAAATAGGCAAAAGTAACTGTTTGCCCCTTTACGGCATTTTTTGATTAAGTGTATAATAGAGGTAAATAAATAAGGAGGCACCGTGATATGGCTCAACAATACAAACACATCTTGGTTCCTGTCGACGGCTCTGAAGAAGCTGAATTAGCCTTCAAGAAGGCGGTCGCAGTTGCTAACCGTAATGGTGAAGATACTGAATTACGTTTACTACACGTTGTTGATACGCGGGCATTTCAAAACATTTCTAGCTTCGACAGTTCAATGGTTGAACAAGTAACCGAAACTGCTAAGAAGACGTTAGATAAGTACATTGAATACGCAAAGAACAATGGCGTTAAGAACGTCAGCTACTCAATCGAATATGGTGCACCAAAGACAATCATTGCCCGTGATGTTCCAAAGGAAATGAACGCTGACCTGATTATGATTGGTGCCACTGGTTTGAACGCCGTTGAACGAATTCTCATTGGTTCAGTTACTGAATTCGTTACCCGGACTGCTATCTGTGACGTCCTGGTCGTTCGGACTGACTTGAACAACAAGCCAATTGAAATTGAACCAAAGAAGAAGTAAGTTTCACCAAATTTAATACTGGCTCCGTAATTATGAAAAACTAGTTATGGAGCCTTTTTTACTTATCGACAAAATCGAGGTATCCATCTTGGAAGTGAAATACGAAACAGTTAAACAAACCCTGCGTAATGAAATTATTGATGGGAAGTATAAGATTAATGAAAAATTGCCCACCGAAAGCGAATTGATGAAGCGCTTCGATGTATCGAGGTACACCATTCGCCGCGCGGTTGGTGATCTTGAGAATGAACATTATATCTACCGCATTCAGGGTGGTGGAATGTTTGTTCAAGACTGGCAACGTGATTGGACCAATAATGAAAAGAATAAAATAATTGGTGTCATTAGTACTCACATGGCCGACTATATTTTTCCATCAATCATTTCTGGAATTGATGGCGTTGTCGCTGACCAGGGATACTCAATTATTGTTGGTAACACGCTGAACGATCACGCTCGGGAACGGCAAACCATTTTGAATATGCTGGATCTAAAAATTGCTGGACTGATTATTGAACCAACTGAAAGTGCCATGCCAAACCCAAATCTGGACTTATATCGTCAAATTCAGGATTACCATATCCCAACGATTCTGTTCCACTCAACTTACCCCGGCTTTAATTTTCCCACCCTACTGACAAAGGACCTTGAAGCCGAAAAAGAACTTATTAACTATCTTTTTGATCTGGGTCACTCCAACATTCTTGGTGTTTTCCAGATTAATGACCAACAAGGGGTCGATCGGATGAGCGGAATGATTCAAGCATATCAAGAGCGCTCAATTCCCACCACTAAGTCCAATGTCATTATGTATCAATCTAGCGACAATTTTGACAGTATTATTAAAAAGATTGATCTGACCATTAAGGGTAATCCCCTTATTTCCGCAATTGCTTGCTATAATGATGAATTAGCTACGCGCATCATTAGTCACCTTGAGAAATCAGGGATTAAGGTTCCTGATGATATTTCAGTCGTCGGGTTTGATAATTATGACATGGCGCAAGTCATTGTCCCCGGACTTACTACTGCCAACCACCCCAAGAGAAGATTAGGACAAGATGCGGGTAATATGATCCTAAAAATGATTAACGGCGATTCGGTTGATTCCAAGCTTTATACACCGCAAATTATTAAACGTGGTTCGACCGCGCCACTGAAAGAAGAACATGCAAATGAATAATTCCGTACCATTATTAAAATTAGCCGATGGTCAAACAATGCCGCAGGAAGGCTTTGGCCTATATAAGATTACCGATCAAAGTACTATTACATCGTCAATCAAATACGCTTATGAGGCCGGCTACCGCCTGTTTGACACCGCTCAACTCTACAAGAACGAAGCTGAGGTGGGCAATGCTTTTCAAGAGCTCAAGTTGCCGCGCAACAAGATTTTCGTTACCACGAAGGTTTCAGAACCCAACCAAGGATACAAGCAAACAATTGCGTCGGTTAAGGAATCACTAACTAAGCTCAAAATGGACTACGTGAACTTATTGCTGATTCATTGGCCCATTGAGCGCGCCTTTTTCGAAACGTGGGCTGCTCTGGAAGAACTCAAAAAAGCAGGGCTAACGAAATCCATTGGCGTTAGTAACTATCAAATGATCCACCTCCAATATCTGGCTACTCAAGCCCATGAAATGCCAGTGGTCAACCAAATCGAACGCCATCCCCGGTTAAACCAAGCCCCGTTAATTGCTTTCGATAAAAGCCACCACATTATCACTCAAGCCTGGAGTCCGTTAGGAAGAGGAACAATCCTCGACAACCCGGTTCTGACAAAAATTGCCCAGTCGCACCATAAGTCAACTGCTCAGGTTGTTTTAAGGTGGCATTTGCAAAGCGGTGTTGCTTTTATCCCTAAATCAGTTCATGAGGCCCGGATTAAGCAGAATATTAATATCTATGACTTCAAACTAACCGATCAAGAGATGGCAATGATTGATAAGCTGCATAACTTCACCCGGGTTGGCAAGGAACCGGCCCTGGTTTATGAATATAATCTAAAATACTAAGCCAACCATCTGTGGCAACAGTTCGCTGACTTTGATCAATCTCAACAATTGAATAGTACACAAAAGGCCTCCAGGGCTCGGGATAACCGAACTCTGGAGGCCTTTATTTATACTTGCGCAACGTGTTACTAGCTTTAGTTAACACGCTATTTTGATCTAATTAGTACTTTCTGAATAAGGGTTTTTCTTAACAACGTGGGCAGGATTACCAGCAATCACAAGATTATCACCAAACGATTTTGTAACTACACTTCCCGCACCAACGATAACATTATTGCCAAGGGTTACACCTGGACAGATAGTTGAACCACCACCAACCCAGACATCATCCCCCAGTGTAATGTCTTTACTTTGTCCATATGCGCCATTCCGACGTAAACGGGGATCCAAGGGATGGTTAACCGTGTACAACTGGACATGGGGACCTAATAAGCAGTGTTTGCCAATTCGAATCGGACTAACATCAAGCATCACACAGTCGTAGTTAGCAAAGAAATCATCATCGACATAGATATTATACCCATAGTCACATTTAAACTGAGCATGAATTTCACATGTGCGACCAACGTGACCAAATAGCTGACGAATGATTGCCGTGCTAACTTCAGGATTCATTTCGCCCAAAGCATTAAAATGCTCCAGTAGTTTCCGTGCGTAATTACGTTCATGAACCAGTTCGGGATCATAAACATTAAATACTTGACCAGCAAGCATCTTTTCTTTTTCTGTTTGCATAGCTTCACTCTTTAACAAGAAATTGACTACGTCAGTGAAGCAAATCACCGATATAGCCATATTTCTTGTAATTTTATTTGATAAGGGAGGTTGTTTTATTCGATAAAGTCAACTTTGACTTCTAACATCTCAAACAGGTCCTTGATTTGTTGAGGCTTCAAACTGAAGCTGAGGATCGTGTGGTGTCCACCACCAGCGTGCATCCAACGTTTAGCCCCTTCCTTTAAGCCAACAGTTGGGGTCCATAATTGCTTAGCAACTGGTAAGTGTGGTGTTTCAGCTTCTGGCTTGTGACAATCAACAGAGTAACCAATGACTTTGTAACCATCGTTAAAGTACGAAAGAGTAACATCAACGGCCTTACCTTCACGACCAGTAAATACTAACCGTGCAGGATCGTCCTTGTCACCAATATCAAGTGGGTGAACTTCAACCCGTGGCTTATCAGAAGCAATGCTTGGGTCAACTTCGAGCATATGAGATCCCAGGATTGCTTCATGGCCATGCCGAAGGTCGAGAGTGTAGTCTTCCATGAAAGCGGTAGCAACATTGTGAGTAGCAATCTTTAACAGCCGATCCATCCCGGCAGACTTCCAGTCACCTTCAGCACCAAATCCATAACCATCACGCATTAGTAATTGGGCTGCTAAACCAGGTAATTCTTCCAGTCCATGAAGGTCTTCGAAGTTGGTAGTGAAGCCGGTGTAGCCCTTTTCATCCATGAACTTCTTTAATGCAATGTATTCACGAAGTTGGTAACGGACTGAGTGTTCGTAGTGTTCCTTGCTGTTGTCACCTTGAACTAAGTCGTACTTGTCCTTTAAGTCAGCGTATGCCTTATCAATGTCTTCGTCACTAACGGCATTGACATATTCAACCAACTCACTAACTGGCCAGTAATCCACTGTCCATCCTAAGAACATTTGTGCTTCAACCTTGTCACCTTCAGTAACGGCAACATTCCGCATCGTATCCCCGAAACGAACAATCTTAATCTTGAAGCTTTCATTATAAGCAACCGCAACGTTTTGCCAATCGGCGATTTCTTCTTGAACATCTTCATCGCCCCAGAAGCCATAAACAATCTTATTATGCTTTTGTAAACGAGCATTGATGTAAGCATATTCACGATCACCGTGAGCAGACTGGTTAAGGTTCATGTAGTCAAAGTCAATCGTGTCATAAGGAATCTTGTTCAGGTATTGAGTTGCTAAGTGCAGTAATGGCTTTTGCAAAAGTTTAGTACCACGGATCCAGTTCTTGGCTGGGGAGAAAGTATGCATCCAGGTCATAACCCCGGCAACATTATCGTTGTAGTTAGCCTCTTTCATGAACTTAGTAATGCCATCAGCAGTCGTCATAACACCTTTGAAAACAACTTTATATGGAAGATTTCCACTAGCGTTTAGTTTATTAACGATGTCTTCTGCGTCAGCAGCAACTGACTTCAACTGTTCTTCACCATAAAGGAATTGACTACCAGTAACAAACCAAAATTCATAATTCTTCATATCCATGAGATAACACTCCTTTTAAATGTTTTTAATTATCTATTCTTAATCAATTAGGCATGAGTGGCGTGATCTTTTGAATGGGCATTGTTCTGTCCATAGTAGGCGTTCTTACCGTGCTTGCGGTAATAATGCTTATCCAACAGGTATTGCGGTAACTCCAAGTTACTGCGGGTTAATTGCATTGCGTGATAATCCTCTTCAGCAACAACTTCCAGCACCTTGGCATTATAAACAGCTTTGTCCGGTGTTGGCCCCCAAGCAAATGGTCCATGTTGCATCACTAGGGCCGCGGGGGTGGCTTCATAATCTAAGCCGCGTTCTTTGAAGGAACGAACAATGACTTTACCCGTATTGCCTTCATAGTCTTCCTCAATTTCTTCCTTGGTCAATGCATCAGCCGCCGGTACATCAGTATAGAAAGTATCGGCATGAGTAGTATTTAATGCTGGGATATCCATGTGGGCGGCAGCAAATGAAACAGCCCATGGTGAATGGGTATGGACAATCCCACCGATCTTAGGAAAGTGGTTATAGAGGTAAGTATGCGTTGGGGTATCACTTGATGGGTTGAGGTCACCTTCCACCACGTCACCATTTAAATTCACAACTACCATGTCATCAGGCGTTAACTCTTCATAGGGAACGCCTGATGGTTTGATTACAAATAAACCCTTTTCGCGATCAATTCCCGATACATTTCCCCAGGTGAAGGTTACCAACCCTAACTTAGGAAGACGCATGTTGGCTTCATATACTTCCTTTTTCAATTCTTCTAACATTAATCTTGCCCCTTTTCTTTAATACTTGTTCCAGCTAAGGTTTCCACGGGCAGACCCGCTTGGTATCTCTTGATAAACTTCTGATATCCGGCGACACCGGCTGGCTCTGGAGTTAAGGTCATACTTTCTGGATTCTTAAACACTTTTTCATCTAAGAAATTAGCTAAGGATTCTTGTGCCCCAGTTTCTGCATATTTAGCTAACACGGCCATGCCCCATGGTCCACCTTCACTAGCGGTATTCATAATGGTGATTGGAATATTTAACGCGTTAGCCAGAATCTGTTGACCAATTACTGGTGTTCCAAACAGACCACCCTGGGCAATCATGACATCGGTCTGAACATGTTCTTCATTTAAGAGAATATCCATCCCAATCTTCAATGGAGCAAACGCCGCATAAAGTTGCGTCAGGAAGAAGTTAGCTAACGTCATTTTGCTGTTCGGTGTTCTAATAAATAGCGGCCGCCCTGTTTCAACCTTGGTAATGTTTTCCCCAGAGAGGTAACTATAATTGGTTAAGCCCCCGGCATCAGGATCGGACCGAACTGTTGAGTCAAATAAGGTTTCATACAGCTTATTGGTATCTAACTTGACCCCAATTAAATCGGTAAATTCACGGAACAAACCTACCCATGCGTTAATGTCAGATGAACAATTATTGATGTGTACCATCGCAACCGGGTCCCCAGTAGGTGTTGTAACAATGTCAATATCGCGGTGCAGCTTTTTCAATGGCTGATCGAGAACGTTCATTGAGAACGCCGATGTCCCAACGGAAATGTTCCCGGTCCGTTTTCTAACACTGTTAGTACCGACCATTCCAGTTCCGGCATCACCTTCAGGAGGAGCCATTAAGCTTCCCGCTTCTAGTTTTCCTGAAGGGTCTAATAGTTTGGCGCCAAATGGTGTTAAATTACCGGCTGAGTGTCCAGCAGTGATTACCTCTGGCAGCAAATCCTTAATATGCCATGGATATTTTTTGACATTACTAAGTTGACTAAACTTATCCAACATTTCCTGGTCGTAGTTCAATTGACTGCTATCAATTGGGAACACGCCAGATGCATCACCGATCCCCAGAACTTTTTGTCCAGACAATTGCCAATGGACATAGCCTGCTAAAGTGGTGATAAAACTAACCTTCTTGACGTGGGGTTCGTCATTGAGGATTGCTTGGTATAAGTGGGCAATGCTCCACCGCTGCGGGATGTTGAAGTTAAAGACTTTCGTCAATTCATCAGCCGCTTCGCCAGTAATGTTATTTCGCCATGTTCTAAATGGCACAAGTAATTGATTGTCCTGGTCAAACGCTAAGTAACCATGCATCATTGCACTAATGCCAATCGAACTAATCTTAGTTAATGCAATATGGTACTTTCCTTGAATATCGGCCTGAATTTTTGAATAGGCCGCTTGAATTCCTTCCCAGACTTGATCTAATGAGTAAGTCCAAATATTATTTTCAAGTTTATTTTCCCATGTATAACTTCCTGAAGAGATCGTTTCAAAATGGTCATTAATAAGAACCGCTTTGATTCGGGTAGAACCTAGTTCAATTCCCAAAGAGGTTTTCCCGGTTTCAATTTGGTCGGCCGTTTCGCGAAGATTCATTGTTCATACCTCCTTACTTAACGCCATGCTTTGTTCCTGCTGCTTCAATTTCTTCCAACGTGTGACCACGGGTTTCGGGTACCCGTGTCTTAATAAAGAGGACACCAAGCAGACAGATAATTCCGAAGATTGCAAACACAGCTTCTTGTGGCATGTTAGCGGTCATAATTGGGAATAATAGACCAACAAGCCATGAACCAATCCAGTTAAAGGATGATGCTAACCCTGAAGCCCGGCCCCGAATAGCTAATGGGAAGATTTCACCAACTAGTACCCAGGTAAGTGGCGCCCAAGTTACTGAATAGAACGCAACGTAGATACATAAGAAGACCACAATCGTAATTGGGTTCATGTTAGGCATAAGCAGGTTGATAATGGCGGGAAGGATAAATGATAAGCCCATTACTCCACCACCGACCATGAGCAGTGTCCGCCGGTTGAATTTTTCGGCAATCCACATATACACCAGTGAACCTAAAACAAGGAGAATTCCTTGAATGATTGGCCACATCAGATTAGAAGATGCAGCTTGTCCAGTTGCCTTTTGAACGATTAATGGGATGTAGTAGAAGATCGCATTTGCACCTTGAAATTGTTGGAAGGCGGCCACACCGACACCAGCGATTACCAGGTAACGATACTTTGGACTAAGTAATGTTGACCATGACGTCTTTGTGCTAGCTTGCTCTTCATCAGCCGCAGTCGTTTGAATGCTCTGCAATTCATCATCAATTTCTGAAGGGTCCTTTCTGATATAGGACAAGACCTGACGAGCCGCTGCTTCATCACCATTGCGAAGCAGAAAACGAGGAGATTCTGGTAGACGTAAAACACCAAGGAAAAGGATTAATGCTGGTACAGCAGCTAGGCCAAGCATCAGACGCCAAGCCCATTCACCAGGTAAATCTTTGAGCAAGAAATCAATAACGTAGGATAGCAGCATCCCTAAACAAATCATGGTTTGGTTTAATCCGGACAAACGTCCTCGTGAATTTGCGGGTGCCATTTCAGACATGTATGCTGGCACCAAAGCTGATGCAGCACCAACCGCTAACCCTAACAGGATCCGCACGGTAATTAGATAATAAGCACTCGTTTCACCCATGTCTGGTGAAACCCCTGATAAGACGGAAAAGATCATGAAGATAATTGACGACATCAGAATCATCTTCCGCCGACCAAATTTATCAGATAGCTGACCTGCCAGGGCTCCACCGAAGATTGCACCGAACATAACCGCTGATGTGATCCAACCAACTAAGCCAGCCGCGTTTTCCAAATGCCAATCGGTTTGCAAAAACGGCAGTGCACCTGTCATTACTCCGATATCGTAACCAAATAGGATTCCACCAAATGATCCGAAAAAGTAAATGAAGGCACTTGATATCTTTTTATGAGCTTGTGCCATGTTACTTTCATCCTCCTTAGAATTGACAAACAGTAGCTAATATCCGCTTTCTTGAAAACGCATTCATTGAACAATTCTTATATTATATTATTTGTACGTATAAATCAAGAGTATTTAGATAAATTGTTACGTATCTTTTGCAATAAGTTGTATGTATAAGTCAAATAAATGTTACTATATTGGGGAAAAGGTACTATTATTTGTTATATTAATGGTTAATATTTATACGTATAAATAAAATGGCACAAAAAAATCCTTAACACATAAAAGTTAATTTACGTGTTAAGGATTTGATTATTATAGTAATGGGGCGTATTTAAGCCAAAGATTGTAATGCGGCTTGAATTTGTTCCCGGACCGCTGACTCTTTCCGCGCTAAGCTGATACTCTGTGCAATTTGCAAGGATTGTTTAGCATCAGCTTTCTTACCGAGGCCCTGAGCTGCCAAGCCCCGGGCATAGTACAGTTCATCAAGGATGAAGAGTGAATCATGCTGCCGACATAGTTCAACCCCCCGTGCAGCCATTTCTTCGGCTTGTTGGTACTCACCTAATTCTTGGTATAAGTTAGCAAGCTGGCAATAAATAGAAGCCCACTGGTGCAAGCTACCAATAAGTTTCTTATTATCAATCAACCGCACTGCCCGGTCCGTCAACCGTTTGGCACGGTCGCGATCATTGCGTTCATAATATGCCAACGCCATCCCGGCAGTTGTCATAGCAAGGTAAATATTTGCACTGGTTGTCGCAAACTGGGTTAATACTAATTCAAAGTTAAAGATGGCATCATCTAATTGTTGATTATGAACCTGAACCATCCCTAATAGGTAGTAGTAACGTTGCTTATCAAAGTCAGAATTCAGCTGCTTAACTGACATATGATTTAATAGCTGTTCAGCCTGGTCAAAGTGATGCGAAACGAGCTCCTGAACAATATCATTGAATTGTTCATTAATCTGATTACCTTCATTTTCGATAATCCGTTCTGGTTGGATACTCAACCGCTTACAAATTGCTGTTAAAATATCCATTTTAGGTAACCGATTTTGCTTTTCCATTAAGCTGATCGTCGCCTGAGTACAGATTCCATCCGCTAACGCAGTTTGTGATAATCCCCTCTTGCGGCGTATTTGTTTTAAGATGTCTCCCCGGAGTTTCATATTTTCCCTTCCTCAAATCAAAATTATCATAGTTTTTATTGAAAAAGACTTTCAATGTGGTTAGTCATTGGAAATACTTTTGATATTATAGCACTATTATTATAAAAATCGAGCGTTAAACCCTGTTAATTATCATAAAAGCACAGCTCGCACTCAAGTTAATGAGGATGAGCTGTGCTCGATATAAAAATATTTCTAATTAGTCTTGATCGTTGTAGTTCTTTTGACCGACCTTTTCCTTGCCTAACTTCTGGAAGTCATACTTAATCTCACTATTACGCTTAAATTCTTCCAGACCTAGCTTAATGAGGCGGTCAATCAATTCGGAGTAGCTAATCCCTGAGACTTCCCACATCTGGGGATACAGACTAATGTTCGTAAATCCTGGCAATGTATTTGGTTCACCAAGGTAAGGAACATTGTTACTGTCTACTAGGAAGTCAATCCGGGACATCCCCTTCATGCCCAGTACTTTGTAGGCCTTTAATGCCATATCGGTGATTTCATCAGTCAGATACTGTGGCAACTTCACTGGCAATTCAAAAACTACGCCACTAGCATCAACGAACTTATTCTGGTAATCATAGAAGGCATCCCCTTTAGGAACTCGAACAGCCCCCAGTTTCGAAGCGATTGGGTGTTCATTACCTAAAATAGAAATCTCCACTTCTTGTGGATGGTCAATCCCTTGTTCTACCAGGATCTTGAAATCATACTTGAAAGCATCATCAAGAGCCTTTTCATATTCTGTTGCATTGGTTACCTTGTGAATACCAACGGAGGAACCTTGCTTAGCCGGCTTAACGAATGCCAAGTCCCCAATCTCTTCTTCAACCCGGTCCCATGGATATTCAGACCGGTTTTCAGGAGTAACCAAGACGTATGGCGTATTGCGAATACCTGCTTGGGTAAGAATTTTCTTCGTTAAGTCCTTATCGAAAGACATGGCTGAAGCAGCAATGTTAGACCCAACGTATGGTTTATTGAGCAGCTTAAACAAGCCTTGAATGGTCCCATCTTCACCCAAGTTACCGTGAATAACTGGGAAGAAGAGGTCGACCTTCTTCAGCTCATTGAGAGCCAAGATAGGAGCTAACACTTGGTTAGTATCCATCTTAGCGTAAGCTTCCTTAACGACCTGGTCCTCATCTTCACCATCAAAGATCCGTTGAGAATCAGCGTTTCCCAATAAAATTCCATCCTTGGTAAACATAAACAAGCTAACATCATACTTGTCTTTATCAAGGGCATCGTAGATATTGTGGGCAGATCGTTTGGAAACGTCATGCTCAGAGGAATTACCGCCGAACAGTAATGCGATGCTTAATTTATTGGTCATAATATATACCACCTTACTATAAATATTTTCCCGTGTTTTTCGAACTTTAAGTATAACATGAATCATTTTCGCTTACTAGCTAATTTCATTTCATCATCAGTCCGGTGATGCGTTATAATGGTACCAATTTTCATTAGTAAAGGAAGTTTGTATGGCAGAAAATAAGATACCAATTTGGCAACGTAATTTACGAGTATTATCTGTAGCGGTATTTATTGCCGGGATTGCTTTTTCTGAAGTGATGCCCTTCTTACCATTATACATCAGCACGTTAGGCCATTTTTCTCACCAACAGTTGAATATGTGGGCCGGCCTAGTGTTCTCTGGAATCTATTTTGTTTCCGCATTTGTCTCACCATGGTGGGGAAAGCTGGCCGATAAGAAAGGCCGCAAACTAATGATTCTTCGGGCCTCATTGGGGATGTCAGTTGTCTTAGCAGCGATGGGCTTAGTAACGAATGTCTGGCAACTATTTCTCTTACGAATGACGCAGGGCTTCTTTGCTGGCTTTGTTTCTAATTCTAACGCCCTCATTGCTACCGAAACCCCAAAAGAGAAGTCTGGGCAGGCTTTAGGGACAATGACGGCATCATTCACTGCCGGTAACCTGTTAGGGCCCTTCGTCGGTGGTGCCCTCGCGTCGATTTTCAGCTACCGGGTGACCTTCTTCATCACTGGGTTTCTCTTATTAATTGCCTTCCTGCTGACCTTATTCTTCGTTCATGAAGATGACTTTACACCCGTTAATCGTAAGGACCTGGAAAGCAGCAAGGGCGTTATTAAAGCGCTCCAATACCCCCGAATGATCTTTGGACTACTCTTAACCACCCTTATCATTCAAGCAGCAACCAACTCAATTAATCCCATTGTGTCCCTCTACGTTAAACAACTGATGCACAATCAGGGCAACGTCGTCTTTATCTCTGGGGTCATTGCGGCGCTCCCGGGGATTGCGACTTTCCTGGCAGCCTCACGATTTGGGGCCATCGGTGACCGGATTGGGACCCACAAAGTAATCGTTGCCGGATTTATTGGTGCAACGATCCTGTTCTTCCTGACGGCTTTTGTCCATAACACAATTGAGCTGGGAATACTTCGCTTCCTGGTCGGCTTTACTGATGCGTGTTTATTCCCTCAGGTTCAGACCCTGCTAACGAAGAATTCACCTTCAATGGTCACTGGACGAATCTTTTCCTGGAACCAGAGTGCAATGTACATTGGTAACATCATCGGCCCCCTTCTTGGTTCAACCATTGCCGGTATTTATAATTACAGCATGGTGTTCATTGTGACCGCATTGATCGTGGTGGTTAACTTAATTCTCTTCAGGATAAACGTTATTAAATTCATTAAATAAAGCAAATGGCCAACAGTGGCGGTGATCCCGCTCGACTGTTGGCCATCTTTTTGTATTCGATTAATTATTACTTACCATTAGGGTAAACAGCTTCAACCCCACCCTTGTAATGCTTGTTAATCCATTGTTGGGTTGACTTGGATTGCAATGCCTTCATTAACTTCTTAACGGCCGGCTTGTTTTGGTCACCCTTTTGAACAGCAACCAAGTTGGCGTATGGAGAAGTATTCTTTTCAAGGGCAATGGCGTCCTTTTGTGGATTCAATCCGGCTTGAACGGCGTAGTTAGCGTTGATAACAACGGCATCCCCTTCACCACGCTTGTAGAATTGCGTCATCAGCTTTGGTTCCAGGTCATGCTTGAACTTCAGATTCTTCTTGTTCGTTTGGATATCATCAAAGGTGGCGGATTCTAACTTCGTTCCTGGTTTCAAAGTGATTAATCCTTCGTCCTTTAAGATCTTCAGAACACGACCATAGTCAGCCACGTTGTTAGAAACTAAGATCGTGGCGCCATCAGGTAAGTCCTTCAAAGACTTGTACTTCTTGGAGTAGAAGCCGATTGGTTCCAAGTGAACGTTACCGGCACTAACCAGGGTCCCATGGTTCTTCTTATTCCAATTGTCCAAGAATGGCTTGTGTTGGAAGTAGTTGGCATCCAAGTCACCAGAAGCTAATTCCTTGTTTGGCAAAACATAGTCTTGGAAAGTCTTAACTTGTAAGTTAACCCCTTCCTTCTTCAGTTGTGGTTGAACGTGACGTAAAATTTCAGCTTGTGGTGTGGCGGTTGCACCAACTGTTAAGGTGGTTTCCTTCTTCTGACCACAACCAGCTAATAATAAAGCTCCGGCAGCAATTGTTGCTAAGCCTGCTAACCATTTCTTCTTCATAATCAATTCCTCCTCAATTAACGTTTATCAATTCTCTTCACGGTGTAATCACCAATG